>JAIOIM010000408.1 GCA_019912505.1 Ignavibacteriaceae bacterium | reverse complement strand
GGTTTAATTATATGTGGAATGAAAAATACGCTGGTTTGATTTCCCACACCGGCGGCGGCTTCAGCTTTGTCGAAACCCCAAGAGATAACCGTTTAACAAGAATGCGCTATAACTCTCTGCCATGGGATCGCCCCGGAAGGTATGTAATGGTTAAAGAGGTTTATACAAATCAATACTGGTCGTTAAGCTGGGCGCCGACAACAGAAGTAAAATATGATTTATATGAATGCCGGCATGGGCAGGGTTACACAAAAATTACAACTGAAGTAAACGGCATTAGGGGAGAAATAACTTATTTTGTTCCCATCGACACAGACGCTGAAATATGGAAAGTGAAATTAACAAATACTTCTGGGACAGCTAAAAAATTAGAAGTTTATTCATTCACCGAATTACTGATGGGAAATGCTTTAAACGATTTGATCAATCAGCCGAATGACAAACATTTTACTGATATTCATTTCGACAAAAAAAACAAAACGCTAATTGCATCACGCCGATACTGGGTGCTGAATAAAAAAGTATCGGTAGCGCAGCCGAATATTGATTGGACTTATAAAATTTATTTCACTCAAACTCTGCCTATCAGCGGATTCGACGGCAGCATCGATAATTTCATCGGACGCTGGCGTTCGGAAACAAACCCGGAATCTGTTGAAACCGGAAAGATGAAAAACACAGAAATTACTGCCGGTGATCCTATTGCTGCACTACAATCAAAGTTGAACTTGAATGCGGGAGCCTCGAAAGAGTTTGCAGTTATTTTTGCAGTTGTTCCGAAAGAAATAAAAAACCCTTACAAACATTTGAACTGGGATGAACTACGAAAAACAAAAACCATTAACAAAAAGTTTGATGAATTAAAGAAAAAGTGGGATGATAAATTATCAGTCGTTCATGTTGAAACACCGGATGAAAAATTTAACACAATGCTAAATGTTTGGAATCAGTACCAGGCTGCCGTAACATTTGATATGGCTCGTAACTCAGGTTATTATCACGGCGGACTTTTATTCGGCACCGGCATGCGCGACCAATTTCAGGATATTATCGGCGAAGTAATGTCGGAGCCGAAACGAGTTAGAGCGCGGCTTCTGAATGCACTTAGGTTTCAGTTAAAAGATGGTTCTACACTTCATAACTTTTTTAAGATTACTGAATGGGGTGAAAAAACAAATCACTCGGATACACCTTTGTGGATTCCGTTTGGTTTAATGGAATATTTAAATGAAACCGGGGACTTTAGCATTCTTGATGAAAAAGTAAAATACTACGATGAGGATGAGAAAAATATTGGCGAGACAGTTTATAACCATATGAAAGGCGCTCTTAATTTTGCACTCTCGGCAACTACTAAACGCGGTTTACCTAAAATTATGAACGGTGACTGGAACGATACGCTGGATCATGTCGGACCAAAAGGAAGAGGAGAAACAATCTGGGGTGCGTTTTTCTTAGCCTATGTTTTGAAAAAAACTTTTCCGCTGCTCGAAAAAAAGAAGGATATAGAAACATTAAAAAAATGGAATGCTTGTTACAATAAACTTGGAAAAGTTGTAAATAAAGTAGCATGGGACGGCGACTGGTACATTCGTGCATTTAGAGACGACGGCAAACCTCTCGGTACAAAAAAAGAGAAGCAGGGGAAAATATTTATCAATGCCCAAACATGGAGTGTAATATCAGGGCTCGCACCAAAAGAGAGAGCCGACAAAGCCCTGTCTTCGGTTAGAAAACATCTCGAGCGCCCAAACGGAATACAAATATGTTCACCTTCTTTTACGGAAATTGATGATTCAGTTGGACTAATAAGTCGGTGTGTGCCCGGTAAAAAAGAAAACGGGGCAATCTTTAATCACGCATCTTCATGGTATGTAATGGCTGGAATAATGAATGGCAATGTTGAATCTGCGTGTGATGTTTATCTTCGTATGCTGCCGCCCAATTCGTCAAAACGAATTGACAAATATGAAGTTGAGCCTTATGTGTTTGCGGAATACATAACAAGCCCCGATCATTCAACAGAAGGACAGGCAAGCCACTCATGGTTAACCGGCACAGGCGTTTGGATGCTTCGTATAGGTTTAGATTTCATTCTCGGTTTCCGTACATCTCTTGATGGAATTACGATTGCGCCGAATATACCTTCGAAATGGAAATCGTACAATGCTGTTAGAAAATATCGGGGTAAAACAATAAAACTTTTTGTAAAAAATCCGAATAAAAAAACTAACGGTATAACTTCAATAAAGATAAACGGAGTTAAAGCCGATTCTAATTTGATAGACATAACGAAATTTGAAACGAATGTTATTGAAGTTGAGGTTCTATTATAGAATTGCAAAACGAAAATGAGAACCGGTTTACAGATTTTTTAATCTCGGCAGGAGTGAATATCAGTAGGCAGGAGTGAGCATAAACGGAGAACGGCGGCTAAAGGAAGCCTCAGGTGCTGCAAATTATTTATAAGGCTTGAAAAAGTATTTATCGAAAGAAAAATAATTAATGGGAATAATTATAAAGATATGAGTTACTATTTTTTAGAAGTAAAACTATTATTACTCGAAGGAGTTGCCTATTTTAAAAATAATTATAAAAATCTTTTGTGCATCAAAGCCACCTGCCAGCCATGTGACGAAAGAAGAAGACATTTTTTAAGAAAATATGAACAGATTTGAATTAAAAGAGAGTACGCTCGGTAAATTTAAAACTATAAAACTGATTGATAATTCTTATGGATCACAATTAGAAATTGCGCTTAAAGGCGCTACGCCCCGATCCTTTAAATTACCGGTTGACGGTAAATTGTTTGATGTACTCGACGGCTTCCGCACGGAAGAAGAACTTGAGATTGGTCGTGGCGCACGCAATTGGATAATGACGCCATTCGCCAATCGTGTAAAGGATGGTAAATATTTTTTTAACGGTGTAGAACATATTCTGCTGCCGGTTGCCCCGCGCGATTATGTAATACATGGTTATACTTCGCATCAATTTTTTGAGATTGAAAATGTTGAAACGAATGATGAATTTATAAAAGTTGTTTTAGTTAACCGTTCAATCCGACCGGGGGTTTACAGAGGCTATCCATTCGCACTTGATGTTTTTGTAAGTTTTAAACTAAGCGGGGCAAAAGTGTCTATTAAAGTTGATGGGAAAAATAGTGATGATAAACCTCTTCCCTTCTTTTGCGGCTGGCATCCATATTTTAAAACTTCGGATAAAGGAATTGAACATTTAATAATGACTGTTGACGCAAAATCAAATATTTTGATGGACGAAAAGTTTTTTCCGTTTGACGGAGAAAAAGCTTTTGCACCCATTGAGAACTACCCGCTCGATAATTATACTCCCCGGATAACGATACAGAAAAGAATAATAAACAACCGTGTGATTGATAATTGCTTTGCCGATCTGAATTTTAATGATGAGGGATTTGCGACAAGTTATTTGTTCGATCCCGAAAACGGGTTGGAAATTTCAGTTTTTCAGAAGAGCGGTGTTACGTTGGTTTTTACGGGTGACTCATTAAAAGAGAGAAAGCGGCAGTCTGTGGCAATTGAACCGATGCAATCTCTAACCAACACTTTTAACCGCCCTGAGCTGATGCCGGATTTTACAATTGAACCCGGGGCATCAAGTATATTTGAATTCGGTTTTGAAATTAAAAGGAAGTAGGATGAAATTATTTTCGCTTAAAATATTTTTATCTTTTCTTGCTGTGGCTACCTTGTGCGCTCAGGATGCTCAACTTCCGTTAACCACTAAAAGCGAACGGCAAAATTTTGACGAGAAATTACGAACCAAAATCATTGAGGATAATTTATCTTCTCCACTGACAAAAGAAAACGAAGACAAATGGCTCGAAGCTTTTTGGGGAGCCGGGCTTGGAATGATAAAAACCGATTTGGTTACAAACTCAATAAAAATTGCTTTAGATAATTTTGGGGAACGCTCACCAAGATTTCAACGCGCACTGCTCGAGGCGGTGTATGTTTTGTACTCAACTGATTTCAATGAGCAAATAAATCAAATTGCAGCGAGTACAGATAACCCAAAGATTTTTGCAATGGCAATAAACTACCTGCTGCGCGATAAATTTATTACTAAACCGAAAGCATTAGAATTACTTAAAAGTAAATTTGAAAACCCGAATGATAACCCTATACTCTTTGCATTAAGTTCCTTTATAACTCTTAATGATAAAGTAGCGCATCCTCCTCTTGTTGATTTATTATCAGCAACGGTTGAGAGTGGAAGCGTAATTATTTTCAGCTTCCAAAGAAAAAACCGCGATAATACCGGGCTTGCCGTAATAAGAAAATCAGACGGCACATTTGCGCGTGATGAATTTGGAAACGTATTTTATGTGCCGCAGCTTGCCAGGGCATTAAGCAACATGCCTGGTTACATCACCAATGGTAATACTCCGCAGGGTGTTCTCTCAATTCAAGGGATTGATACAAGCAGCAATATTTTTATCGGCACAACTCCAAATATTCAGACTGTTTTACCTTATGAGGTTTCGCCACAAAATTATTTCCATTCTCAGTTCGATTTATCAACCAAATGGGAAATAAATTTATACGATAATCTATTACCGAAAAGCTGGAAAAATTATTTTCCAATACACGAAGCGTATTATGCCGGGGAAGCAGGAAGATGCGAAATAATTGCACATGGCTCAACGGTTGACCCTGAGTATTACAGCGGCAAACCATATTACCCCAATACTCCTACTCTCGGTTGTTTATCGGCAAAGGAGCTTTGGGATGACGATGGCAATAGAGTTTTGAGCGACCAGTCGGCGCTTTACAATGCTTTTAAATCAGCCGGCAATTTAAGTGGTTATCTAATTGTTGTTGAAATTAATGATAAGCAACACCCTTTAGTTATCGATGAAGTAATAGTTGACATTTTAAAAGCCGAAAAAATGATTAAGGAGAAAAACAATAATTGAGCGGTGAAGAAAAAATTACCTTCAATTTTGATCAATCAGCGGTCGTTCCATTTAGAAGAATAGACGGATTGATTCAAGTACTATTAATTACTTCGCTTCGCAAAAAAAAATGGATAGTGCCAAAAGGTTATGTGGAATTTAACCTCCACCCGTTTGAGTCGGCGAAAAAAGAAGCGTATGAAGAAGCGGGCGTAACCGGAACCAACGAAACCATTGAACTCGGATTTTATAAAAAAGAAAAATCCGCCGGGGTTGTTAGCGTTAGGGTCTACTCAATGGAAGTGTTAAAGGTGTTAGAAGAATTTCCGGAAAAGAAATTACGAAAACGAAAATGGTTTTCGGTGGAAGAAGCCATTACAACCATCGAGGTTCCTGAAATTGTGGAAATGATAAAAAACCTTCCCCATAAAATAAAATAGTTTTCAAGTTAACTTTGTTTGTCAGCCGGTTATGAGGGTAGCCTGCAAAAGTTTACCTTCAACTGTTTCTGCTTTTATTCCCAATCGCTTTTATTTTCGTCCATGGGAACCACATTCTCTGCTGCTTGTTTTGCTGTTTCGTAATCGTAGCCTTTCCCAAGGAGAAAAGCAATTATCTTCTGCATCAGTTTTAGACGTTCAAAGTTTTTATAACTAAGCTGCTTATACTTTTTTTCGGCAAGTTTGTCAGCATTATCAATATCGTTTCCTTGTGGAAATTTATCGGCAACTACATCATAAATATTATTTTTGCTTATCCCCCGCCGCATTAATTCTGCCGTAAGTTTTTTTTCGCCCCATAATTTATTTTTTATATTTTCAGCGGCATATTGGTTTGCAAACTCTGCATCATTCAAATATTTTTTATCTAAAAGCTCATCTATTACTTTATCTATAAGATGTTTTGAATAATCTTTTTGTTTAAGTTTTTGTCGGAGTTCATATTCTGAGTGAAGTCGGCGTGCGAGCAGTTTGTATGCCCTCTGTTTTATATGGTGGAGTTTGTTTTCTTCCACAAAAAAAGAAAAACGGTCTTCGGAAATTTCATCATTTTTCCTTAGACCGCTTTTTAAAAACACTTCGTAAGAAAGGTAAAGATTCTCACCATTATCTAATTCAATTTTTACATCCGAAGAGCCTTTTCTTACTGCACATAAAATTTTCATAAAGATAACTTACTTTGAAGATTTTTTACCTTTCGGTTTTTCAGCAGCGTCGGTAGTATTATCTTCCTCTGCAGCTTTTTCAGTTTCAGTTGATGCAAGCATACCTAATTTTTGCCGAAGTTCGATGTTGATTTTATCAAACAACTCCGGGAACTCTATAAGTTTTTGACGAAACTGTTCTCTGCCCTGGAAACGGTCTTCTTCATATGAAAACCATGCGCCGCTCTTTTTAATAATACCGAGAGTAACAGCCAAATCAATAAGATCGCCGGTTTTGCTGATACCTTCATTATAGAGAATATCAAATTCAACTTCTTTAAACGGCGGGGCAACCTTACTTTTTACAATTTTAACTTTTGTTCTGTTGCCGATGATATCTGTACCATCTTTTATTGCGGCTATTCTTCGTATATCAAGACGAACGGAGGAATAAAATTTAAGAGCATTTCCACCGGTTGTAGTTTCTGGGTTGCCAAACATAATACCAATCTTGCTTCGTAACTGATTTATAAAAATTACAGTAGTCTTTGATTTTGCTATTACGCTTGTAAGTTTACGCAGCGCTTGCGACATCAATCGCGCCTGCATAGCCATAGTTGCGTCACCCATTTCCCCTTCAATTTCCGAACGAGGAACAAGCGCTGCGACAGAGTCAATTACAATTACATCAAGTGCGTTGCTGCGTACGAGCGTTTCTGTAATTTCAAGCGCTTGCTCGCCAAAATCGGGCTGCGATAATAATAGGTTGCTTGTATCTACACCGAGACGTTTGGCGTAATTAACATCAAGCGCATGTTCAGCGTCAATAAACGCAGCTAAGCCGCCTGCCTTTTGTGCTTCCGCAATTATATGCAGACACAAAGTTGTTTTCCCGCTTGATTCAGGCCCATAAATTTCAGTTACTCTTCCGCGCGGAACACCGCCTATACCGAGTGCGTAGTCTAATGATAATGCACCGGTGGGAATTGATTCAACTTTGTTTATCACACCATCGCCGAGTTTCATTATGGCGCCTTTGCCATAAGATTTTTCGATGCTTAAAATAGCATCTTCAATAATTTTTAATTTTTGTTCTCTATCTGTACTCATTCATTTTCTCCAGTTCATTTCAGTTTAAATGTTCTAACGGGGGTGTATATGGTACCGCTCGAAAGAAGTTCACTTTTATATAATACAATTTCTTCGCTCTGGAATGTAATTCCGGGCACCTCATAGTTAGAAATTCTAAAAATTCGTTTCCAATTTTCACCGCTGTGGTAACGCAAAAGCGTAAGATGCGGTTTAAACCTGCGCTGTTCGGGTGGAATCAAAAATTCCTCCAAAGTAGCGTCTATGCGCTGCACAAGTTCTTCCAACGAGTCATCAGTATATAGGCTGCAATAAAAAATTTTTGGTTTTTGCCAGGTACCGAAAACTCCAAGTTTACCGAATTCACAGAAAAATTTATCATATTCGGTTATATATTGAAGTGAGGCGGCAATATCTTCAATCTGAAAATCATCAACCTCACCGATAAATTTTAATGTGAGGTGTTGTTTTTCAACATTTTCCCATTTGTGCTGATTTGCATCCGGAAGTAAATCGTGTATAAGTTCTTTTAATTGCACTAGTGGTTCATCTGGAATCCTTAAAGCAATAAATAATCTAGTCATCGAATGTTATCCCTAATAAGTGTCTTCTTATCATTTCCAGCGCTGCTTGAGTAGCCCGCTGCTTATTTAATAATCTATCACCCCCAAATAAAAACTTTTTAGCTGTACAAACTTTATCATCGCACAAGCCGATGTATACCAATCCAACAGGTTTTCCAGCAGTAGCGCCGGTCGGTCCTAAAATACCGGTAATCGATATTCCTAAGTCTGTTCCGCTAATTGCTTTTACCCCTGCCGCCATCTGGCGGGCTACTTCAAGGCTTACTGCACCGTATTGAGCAATAGTATCCTCGTTTACCTTTAAAATTTCTACCTTAGCTGCATTGCTGTAGGCAACCACTCCTCTTTCAAAATAGCTGCTGCTTCCGTTTATATTCGTCAACGCATTTGCAATATTGCCTCCGGTACAGGACTCCGCCACCGAAATGGTCATCTGTCTTTCCTTTAGCAACCTTGCAATCACATTTTCAAGAGGTTCATCCTCTGTTGTAAAGATGTACCTGCCCGCTTTTGCTCTTATTTTTTGTTCGACCTCGCTTATTTTATTTTTAGCGGCTTCTTCGTTTTTTTCATCAACAGTAATGCGGAGTTTTACTCCAAACTGGCTTGGCAGCAAAGCAAGTTTTGCACCGTTTAGTAATTCGGTTATATCGCCAAGTTTTTCGTAAAGACTTGATTCGGGAATGCCTGTAGTTTGAAGTGTTTTCATTTTAATGATTGATGATAACTGCCCAACCCGACTTTGCAGTTCAGATATAACAAAATCATCCATCATTGCCTTCATTTCATACGGAACGCCCGGCATTACAATAAATATTTTATTATCCTTCTCAATCCATAAACCTGGCGCGGTTCCGTATTGATTAGAAATTATTTTTGCTATTTCAGGAACAAGAGCCTGGTTTTCATTTACTTTTGTAATTTCACGTCCCTTTCTTGCAAATAAACTTTTTATATTTGCAAGGACGTCTTTGTTTTTGATTAAAGTAGTATTAAAAAACTTTACAATACACTGGCGCGTAACATCATCGTGCGTTGGACCTAAACCGCCCGTAACCAACACTACATCATAAATTTTAAAACACCTCTCGAATTCATCTAAAATTTGGCTCTCAACATCGCCCACAACAGATGAGCTTTTTAGTTTTAGCTGAATTGCAGTTAGTTTTTCGCCGATTAATGCTGCATTGGTATTTAGTGTTTGACCAATAAGTATTTCATCCCCAATTGTAATAATATGTGCATTCATCTCTGAATTTTCACTTTCCACTGTTCGATAAAAATTTTTATGCTAAAATATATAAAAATAAGTGAAGTATAATTAGCGTATAAATAGCTGCGGCAACATCGTCAGCCATTATTCCAAGCCCGCCGGCAAACTTTTCAAATTGCCTCGCAGGGTAAGGTTTTATAATATCCAATAAACGCCATAAAAAAAATGCCGTCAGCGATATCCATAATATTTTCGGGAGAAACAAAAGAGAAATCCACATTCCAACCACTTCATCAATTGTGCATTCGGATGGATCTTTACCGTACACATCTTCAAACTTGTTCCCGATATTAATGCCATACAAAGTAAAAAGAATTATCAATGGAATCAATACTTCGGACTTTTCGAACCCCGGAATTGCATAAATAATTAATGCTGCCAGGCTGCCGAAAGTACCGGACGCAAACGGTATAAATCCGGTATAAAAACCGCTCCCTAAAAGTTTTTCAACAAAATTAAGCTTCACTGTTTAATAACTTACCAATCAGTTTTCTATTTTTGTAAATATAAGTAATACCTGAATGAAATGTTATTGCCGTAATAACAAGCATCGAAAAATAAATTAATCTTTCATTTAGCAACAGATTAAATATTTCTTCATTATGCAGATATATTGCAGAAGTATTTTTCCCTACATATAAAATTAACAGGTAATAAAGAAAAACCATTTGTATAAATGTTTTCCATTTTGCATAGTAGCTGGTTGGGAATGTGAAGTCGCGGTAGTCTGCATAAGCTCTTAAACTGGTTATTACAAAATCTCTTAGAATAATTATAATTACCATCCACAATTCAACATAGCCGATAAAAACAAAACCTAAAAAAGCGGCAGAGACTAATATTTTATCTGCCAACGGATCCCAAAACTTTCCCCACGCCGTGATGTAATTAAATTTCCGGGCAAGCCAGCCATCGTACCAATCGGTTAACGCTGCAATAATATAAATACCGAGAGAAATTTGTTTCATCAGCGGGTCTTCGGAAAGAAAAAAGAAAAGGAAAACCGGCGTTAAAATAATTCGTAGAACTGTTAGTTGATTTGGTAATAACATAATTCGGTACCGTTATGCTTCGGCAATTTTTATTAAATAAGGGTATTCATGTAATGGTTCAAGTGAAAAGGTACTTTTACAAAAACTATAATGTAAAACCAGATTATTCCGGGTTGCTGAATTATGCCCGCTCCACATATCTCCGCTACGACACCTTTGGGTGTGTCTTCGCTCCGTATGTTCCGCTTGT
>JAIOIM010000407.1 GCA_019912505.1 Ignavibacteriaceae bacterium | reverse complement strand
GTATAATAACATTTATATGCAATGATGAAACAGTTACAGCCCAGCATAATTCGGCTGCCACCCTGCTTGATTTCATCCGGCAAACAATAAAACTGACCGGCACAAAAGAAGGCTGCCGGGAGGGTGACTGCGGCGCTTGCTCCGTTTTACTCGGTAAACTTGTAAATGATAAAATGGTTTACCAAAGTGTAAATTCCTGTTTACTCCCGCTCAACTCTGTTATCGGCAAACATGTTGTAACAATAGAAGGACTGAACGACGATAACTTATCGCTCATCCAGAAATCGTTTATTGAAGAAGGCGCGACTCAGTGTGGTTTTTGTACGCCGGGTTTTATAATCTCGTTTACCGGTCATCTGCTTTCGTCAGAACATATTGATAAAACAAACGCCGCCGATGCGATTGCAGGAAATTTATGCCGATGCACAGGGCATGCAACAATTCATCGTGCAATGGAAAAAGTTATAGCTAATATAAAAGCAAATAGCAGCAAGAAATTTTTTAGCGTTTCTGAACTAATTGATAAAAATATAATTCCCTCTTACTTCAACGAAATACCATCGCGTATTATTGAATTAAAAAAGAATATCACCCAGCCGTCATCAGAAAACGGAAACACACATATAGGCGGCGGCACCGACCTGTATGTGCAGCGCGGAAGGGAAATTGCAAAAGGGAGTTTTGACTTTGTAACCGATGACAGCGATAACAAAATATATCTTGAAGATAATAAATGCTTTCTTACTGCATCAACAACAGTCTCGGAATTTTCTGAATCAGAAATTATTGAAAAAATTATTCCTGATGTAAAAGAGTATACAAAGTTGTTCGGATCTCTGCCGATTAGAAACAGAGCAACGCTCGGCGGCAACATAATTAATGCTTCCCCTATTGCCGACATGACCAATATTTTGCTCGCGCTCGATTCAACTCTAATTTTCCAAAACGGAACACAAACACGAGAGATAAAGTTAGAACATTTTTACAAAGGTTATAAACTGCTCGATAAATTGCCCGAAGAAATTTTAAAAACTATTTATTTTAATATTCCCGGAGGTAATTATAAAATTAAATATGAGAAAGTTTCGAAGCGCACGTACCTTGATATTGCAAGTGTGAACTCAACAATTTTAATTTCTATAATTGATGATAAAATTGAATATGTTAGAATTGCAGCAGGAGGTATTTCGCCTATCCCTATGGTTTTAAAAAACTGTTCTGATTTTTTAACCGGAAAGACAATTGGACCCGCCGTTATTTTAGAAGCTGCAAATATTGCAAACAAAGAAATATCACCCATAAGCGATGCGCGCGGGAGCGCTGACTATAAAAGATTATTACTTCGCCAGCTAATTTTAGCTCACTTTTTAAAACTCTTTCCCGCTAAGATTACCGAGGAGATTGCGGTATGAAAAATTACGATTGGATAAACCATGTAAAGGGTGAATCAAAATTTTTAGATGATCTCCCCGTTCCGGAGGGAACACTTCATGCATTTGTATTCACATCTTCCGTTGCCAAAGGTAAAATAAAAAGTATTGACACAACAACTGCGGAAAATTATCCAGGCATAAATAAAATTATTACGTACAGAGACATCCCCGGCGAAAACCAAATCGGCACGATTTTACGAGACGAGCCGCTGCTTGCCGAACACGAGGTTGATTTTATCGGTCAGCCGATAGCGATACTTGTTGGCACCGATGCTGATGTTGTTCGTGAAGCAGCAAGGCTGATAAAATGTGAAATAACTGAACTGCCTCCTATTGTTGATCCGAGAGAAGCATTTGAGAAAGGTGAACTAATTATTCCGCCGCAAATTTTTTCCCTTGGCAATTGCGAAACTGCCTGGCAGAATTGCGCTTATGTTATTGAAGGCTCGGCAGAGTCGGGTGGACAAGAACATCTTTACTTGGAAACACAAAGTGCGTATTCAATTCCGGTTGAGGGCGGCGGAATAAAAATATTTTCCTCTACTCAATCCCCGACTGCTGTCCAGCGGGTTACTGCCGGTGTGCTCGGACTTCCAATGCACAAAGTTGAGGTTGATGTATTGCGCCTCGGCGGCGGTTTTGGCGGTAAAGAAAATCAAGCAACAATGTGGGCGGCTATATCAGGTTTGGCTTCATTCATTTTAAAATTACCCGTAAAAATTATACTATCTCGGCATGAGGATATGATGTTCACCGGCAAAAGACATCCATATTCTTCGGATTACAAAATCGGTTTAAACAAAGACGGAAAAATTTTAGCGTACGACGTTCAGTTTTACCAAAATGCCGGTGCCGCATCAGACCTTTCCCCCGCTATTTTAGAACGAACTCTTTTTCATTGTACAAACAGTTATTTTGTTCCGAACGTAAAAGCAACAGCATACTCATGCCGCACAAATCTCCCACCGAACACCGCCTTCCGTGGTTTTGGCGGACCGCAGGCAATGTTTGTTTTTGAATGCGCAATTCATAAAGCTGCCGCACAAATGGGAATCGATGCTTCGGTAATTCAAGAAAATAATCTTTTAAACGAGAGTGATGAATTTCCTTACGGACAGCTCACAAAAAACTGTATGGCTCAGCCTACATGGTATCAAGCAAAAAATGATTTCGATTTTGAAGATAGAAAAAAGGCGGTTTCTAATTTTAATTCAAAAAATAAACTTGTTAAACGCGGCATTGCAGCAATGCCAATTTGTTTTGGTATATCGTTTACAAACACAATGCTTAACCAGGCAAGCGCGCTTGTACATGTTTATACAGATGGCAGCGTAAGCGTAAGTACTGCCGCTATTGAAATGGGTCAGGGCGTTAATATGAAAATGCGCCAGGTTGCCGCTTCAATTTTTTCAATTGATATTTCAAAAGTAAAAATTGAAACAACGAACACAACACGCATTGCAAATACATCACCCACAGCGGCAAGTTCCGGCGCCGATTTAAATGGCAGGGCTGTTGAAAAAGCATGTTTAATTATTTTTGAAAGACTTCGTAATTTTAGCGCATCTATTTTAGATGTTGAAGATTCAAATAAAATTAGTTTTAAAGATGATTCGGTTTACCTCGATGGAAAAACCACCGGATTGAAATGGAATGACCTTATATTAAAAGCTTATCTCAAGCGAATAAATCTTTCATCACATGCACATTATATAACGCCGAACATTCATTTCGATAAATCAACGAGTAAAGGCAATCCGTTTGCTTATCATGTATACGGCACGGCTATTATTGAAGTAGAGGTTGACTGCTTACGCGGTATTTATAAATTGCTTTCGGTAAAAGCAGTCCATGATTTCGGAAAAAGCATGAGCCCTGTTATTGACAGAAGTCAGGCAGAAGGCGCGATTATGCAAGGCATAGGATGGGCAACTGTTGAGGAGCTATTGTTTGATGAAAAAGGGAAGTACTTAACCGATACACTTTCCACATACAAAGTTCCGGATGTTCATTTTACACCCGAAGAAATGGAAGTAAAATTTCTTGAAAACAATACTCATTCAGAAGCGATTTTTAATTCGAAAGCAATAGGCGAGCCACCATTAATGTATGGCATAGGTGCGTATTTTGCTATAGCCAACGCTGTTAAATCCTTCAAGACATCTGCAAATTTTAGATACTCGCTGCCCATAACGCCGGAAAAAGTATTGATGAATTTGCATGGCGATAAATTGACTGCATCCGGAATTGTTTCGAGGATTAAGTCTTGAGATACGGTTTTTCAGTGCTCCTTTTATTTCCTGAATTTTGGGAACTTGTGTTTCGAAGAGAATTATACAACAACCACCGACTTTATAAAAATCTAACCATGGTTAAGAATGTCAGATAAACTTTATTGCTACCCGATTGAAAAATTGTTTTCGTGGATTTTAAACGAAGAGAAACAAGGAACTATTTTCGGATATTCAAAAAATTTGTTTTTTAATCCCGACGAGTCTGATTTATATAAAATAAAACGCTACGAACAATCGCTTGAAAATCCTCTCGGGGTTGCCGCGGGCCCGCACACACAAATGTCGCAGAATATTATTCTCTCCTGGTTGTTCGGTGCAAGATACATCGAACTTAAAACCGTGCAGGTGCTTGACGATATTGAAGTAACAAAACCATGTATAGATATGGGAGATGAAGGTTATAATTGTGAGTGGTCGCAGGAATTAAAAATTACAGAATCCTTTGACGAGTACTTAAATGCATGGATAATAATTCATCTATTAAAAGATAAGTTCGGCTGGGGCAAAAAAGAAAACGGTTTTATTTTTAATCTTAGCGCAGGTTATGATTTAAAAGGAATAAAAAGCGAAAAGGTTCAATGGTTTTTTAATAAGATGAATGACGCTTCGGATGAGATAGCAATAAAACTTGAACAGCTTTATAAAATTTACCCCCGCGTAAAAGATATAAAAATTCCTTCGATGCTTTCAAATAACATCACCCTTTCCACAATGCACGGCTGCCCGCCCGATGAAATTGAGAACATCGCAAAATATCTTATTGAAGAACGAAAGCTGCACACCGCAGTAAAACTGAATCCTACTTTACTCGGACCAGAAATGTTGCGTAATATATTAAATGATAAACTCGGTTTTAAAATAGCCGTGCCGGATGCAGCTTTTGAACACGATTTAAAATATGACGATGCGATAGGGCTGATTACCAGACTTGAAAAACATGCCGCTTTGAATAATGTAGAATTTGGCATCAAATTAACAAACACACTCGAAGCATTGAACCCGGATAAATTTCTTCCGAAAAAAGAAAAGATGGTTTATATGAGCGGGCGGGCACTCCACCCTATAAGTGTAAACCTTGCCGCAAAACTTCAAAACCAGTTTAATGGAACACTTGATATATCATTTTCGGCGGGAGCCGATACATATAATTTTAGCAGCATAATAAAGTGCGGTATAAAACCCGTTACTATTTGTTCCGATATTTTAAAACCCGGCGGTTACAGCCGTATGCCGCAGTATTTACAATTTCTTCAATCAGAAATAACTAAGTCGGGTTCAAAAAATATTGATGAGTTTATTCAACATAATACCGGCGGTACCGGTGTTGCCGCTGCTGCGCTCCATAATTTAAATGCTTATGCTGAAGAAGTTCTACACTCCGACAGATACCAAAAACATCATTTAAAAAATGATTCTATAAAAACCATGCGTGAACTTACTCCGCAGGATTGTGTGCAAGCGCCATGCGTTGAAACATGTGCTATAAAACAGGATGTTCCGGAGTATATGTACCACACAGCCAACGGTGATTTTGATAAAGCTTATAAATCGATACTCGAAGATAACCCACTGCCTAATACTACCGGTATGGTTTGCGATCATTTATGCCAGACAAAATGCACTCGGATGAATATCGATAATTCTCTTTTAATAAGAGAAATAAAAAGATTTGTTTCCGAAAAAGAATCTGCGAATTTCATCACTAAAAATATTTTATCAACACAAAAGAAAGCCGCAATTATCGGTGCCGGGCCTTCCGGATTATCGGCGGCATATTTTCTTGCGCTTGCCGGATTTGAAGTTGAAGTTTTTGAATCAAAAAGCTTTGCCGGCGGAATGGCATCGGGAGCTATCCCTGTTTTTAGAATTAACCTTGATGCCGTTCGTCAAGATGTAAAAAACATCGCATCGCTTGGCGTAAAATTTAATTACGAATATTCAATCGATGAAACATGTTTTAAGAAAATAGTAGACGATTTTGATTTCGTTTACATCGCTATCGGCGCACAAAAAGGAAAACAGCTTAATATTGAAGGTGAAAATCTCGAAAATATTTTTGATCAATTAAAATTTTTAGCTGATACATTAAATGGTAATATTTCAGCCATTGGGAAGAACATTGCAATAATCGGCGGCGGCAATTCGGCAATGGATGCAGCGCGCACTGCAAAACGACTTGCAGGAAAAGACGGAATTGTAAAAGTAATTTACCGCAGAACAATAAATCAAATGCCTGCCGATAAAGAAGAAATTGAAGCACTGCTAAACGAAAACATTGAGTTGGTTGAGTTAACTGCGCCGTTAAAAATTACACGCGTTGGAAATGCCCTAAGTTTAAATTGCATTAAAATGAAATTAAGAGAGGCAGACAAAAGCGGCAGACCGCGACCCGTGCAAGTTCCGGGGTCAGAGTTTACAATGGAATTTGATTCAATAATTACAGCCATCGGGCAGGATGTTAATTTGAGTTTCTTCCCCGAAAAAGAATTAAAAATAAATACAAAAACTTTCGAAACAACTATTCCAAATGTTTATGCCGGCGGCGATGCTGTGCGCGGAGCTGATTCATTAATAAACGCAATTGCTGATGGTAAAAAAGCCGCTGAACAAATAATTTCAAAAGCATCCGGCAGCGGGGTTGCAAAAACAAATAAGAGCAACAAAATCAACTTGTTTGATTTTCAAACAAAAATTTCCAAACGTGTTTACGGTAAAGATATCCCTTCTATACCGCTCAGCAAACGCACCGGTTTCGATCTTGTTCATCCGTTGCTCAAAGATGAGGATGCAATAAAAGAAGCAGCCCGTTGTTTGTATTGCGATGAGATATGCAATATATGCGTTACGGTTTGCCCTAACATCGCAAATTTGTATTTTGAAATGGAACCCGTTAGTATAAAATATCCCGTTGTTTCTTTGAGCGGCAACAAATGGGAAACTACCGGGCAAAAGGAATTCAGTGTTACACAGCATTACCAAATTTTTAACATAAAAGATTTTTGTAATGAATGCGGCAATTGCGATACTTTTTGTCCGACCGCCGGCGCACCCTATAAGGTTAAACCGAGATTTTGTTTGACTAAAACAGCATTTGAAAACGAAGACAATGTGTTTTTCTTTGAAAATAAAAAACTTCTCTTAAAACAGTACGGCACCGTTCATTCAATTGATATTAAGGATGACAACATTAAATATAAACGAAACGACTTATCTGTAACATTTGATGAAAATTTTGATTTAATTAAAATAGCCGGACAAAATGAATCGACAACTGTTATCGATTTAAAAATAGCGGTTGAGATGTACTTCTATTTCTTAAAACTCAGCGGTCATCCACTTTTTACACAAGTTTAATTTACTGGAACTATTATGAATTTTTATTTAAATGGTATTGAGAAATCTTTTACGGGTGATCCTGAACTCCCGTTGTTAAAATATATTCGCGACGTTGAAGAAATTACAAGCGTAAAAGACGGCTGTTCACCACAGGCTTCATGTGGATCGTGCACTGTACAGGTTGATGGCAAAGCAACCCTTTCATGCGTAACCCCGATGAAAAAAGTTGAAGGCAAACACGTTGTTACACCCGATGGGCTTGATGAATATCGCAAAAGAGTTTTTACAAATGCGTTTGTTTCAAAAAGCGGCGTGCAGTGCGGTTTTTGTATACCGGGCATTGTAATGCAGGCAAATGCACTGCTTGAAAAAAATCCGCATCCTACGAGAAAAGAGATTGCAAATGCTCTTCAGCCAAATTTGTGCAGATGTACCGGCTATGTTAAGATTATCGATTCCATTGAATACGCTGCGGAAGCTTTTAGAGAAACAAAAGAAATACCCTCACCTGTTCAGTCGGAAACGCGCATCGGTAAACCTTATCCCAAATATAATGCAGATAAATTAGTGCTGGGGCTAAGCCCATTTGTTGCCGATGTAAAAATTGACGGAATGGTTCACGCAGCATTGAAGTTCAGCGATCATCCCCGCGCAAAAGTTATTTCAATTGAAATAGAAGATGCTTCATTGTTGAAAGGTGTATTAAAAATTTTCACGGCAAAGGATATCCCCGGCGTCAGAAAAACCGGACTCATTGTGCAGGACTGGGACGTAATGATTGACGAAGGAGAAACAACCCGCTACGTTGGTGATGTGCTGGCAGTTGCGGTTGCAGAAACGGAAGATATTGCCCGTAAAGCTGCGGAACTTATAAAAGTTAAATACGAAGTTCTCGAACCACTAATTGATCCTTTCGAAGCAGTGAAAGAAGACGCTCCTAAGATTCATGAAAATGGGAATATCCTTTCCACAACAATTGTCGACCGCGGCAATGTTGAAAAAGCGTTTAGAGATTCCGCATATATTTCCAAAGGAAAGTATACTACACAAATGATTGAACACGGTTTCCTTGAACCGGAGTGTGCGGTTGCAAAACCGGATGGAGTAGATGGAGTTGAAATACTTTCGCAAGGACAGGGAGTGTATGAAGACAGAAGAGCTATTGCAAAAATGATTGGATTACCAGAAGAAAAAGTGCGCGTTATTCTCGTCCCAAACGGCGGCGGCTTCGGCGGCAAAGAAGATCTTTCAGTTCAACATCATGCAGCATTGTGTGCATTTATTTTACAAAAGCCGGTTCGCCTTGCCTTAACAAGAGATGAATCAATTTTGATGCACCCAAAACGTCACCCTCTATTTATGGAGTATGAAGTCGGCTGCGACAAAGATGGAAAGTTTACCGCGCTCAAGGCGGACATAATCGGTGATACTGGTGCGTATGCTTCGGTTGGAATGAAAGTTCTCGAACGAGCCGCGGGACATGCAACAGGCGCTTATCATATTCCAAATGCTTATATAAAAAGCCGGGCAGTTTACACAAATAATTTGCCATGCGGCGCAATGCGCGGTTTTGGTGCAAACCAGGTAACATTTGCAATTGAAAATTGCGTGGATGATCTTTGCGAACAGGGGAAATTTGATAGATGGCAATTCCGGTTCAACAATGCGCTTGTTGACGGAGGAACAACTTCAACAGGACAAATATTAAAAGGAGGCGCAGGCGTACGCGAAACTTTGCTTGCTGTGAAGGATGTTTTTCAAAACGCAAAGTACGCGGGTATAGCTTGCGGTATTAAGAATACAGGTCTTGGCAACGGTATGCCTGATGATGGAATTATTAAAATTGAAATTGTAAACGAAAACCATGTAATACTAAACCATGGCTGGACGGAGATGGGACAAGGCGTAAACACAATGGCTGTGCAGTTTTTGTGTAACGAAACCGGAATCGATCCGAATATTATTGAGGTTAAAGTTGATACAAAATCCAATGCGTATTCGGGTATGACGACAGCATCTCGTGCAACTTCGATTATAGGCAATTCTATAATCAACACGGCAAAGAACTTTAGTGAAGATTTAAAAACAAAAACTCTGAAAGAACTAACCGGCAAAGTTTATGAAGGAAGCTGGACTTGCGATTGGACTACAAAACCGGGAAAAGCAAGTGGCGAAATTATTACCCACTACTCTTACAGTTACGCAACGCAGGTTGTGCTGCTTAATGATGAAGGAAATATCGAAAAAATTATTGCCGCACACGATGCTGGGAAAATAATTAATCCAAATTTATTTGAAGGACAAATTCAGGGCTCTGTTCACATGGGTCTCGGTTATGCAATCAGCGAAGAATTAGAAATGGAAAACGGCAGACCGAAAACCACACGCTTTAGAAAGATGGGAATTTTGCGTGCAAAGGAAATGCCCGAAGTTGAAGTAATCGGTATTGAGGTTGCTGACCCGATCGGACCATACGGAGCAAAGGGTGTCGGTGAGATTGGACTTGTACCAACAGCGGGCGCTGTTGCAAATGCTTTTTACCAATTTGACGGTACACGATATTACAAATTGCCAATTAAAAATCGAGTGAGGAAATAATAATCGAGTTTATTCTAAAAAGGTTGTAAACAGTTACGCCAAGGCGCACAGGTGAAACCCTTTGAGATTCTCTATCTTTTCCCATTAACCCACGACTTTAGTCGTGGGTTAATATCAACTTAATTTTAAATAAAACCGTTTCAACGGTTTATATTTCTTTCTCAAATTGTATTATTGTCCTTTTTAAACCAGGCTCATAAATGAGTCCCCTTTAAAAAGTACATTTCCGTGAAAACAGGAACCTGAAACCTTCCATAAATAAAAGTAATTTTAGAGGAAGGAAAGGAAAAAAATTTGCGCCCGATTTGCGGCATAAAATAAATTGATTGTTCTAAAAAAACTCCTCATCTATTCATTGC
>JAIOIM010000406.1 GCA_019912505.1 Ignavibacteriaceae bacterium | reverse complement strand
ATATTATATTCCATGAAAAATTTTTCACTAACTAATTGGTATATAAATTCGTTAAGGAGCAGCTATGGAAAAAATAAAAGCTTTTAAAGCATATGATATTAGAGGGAAAGTGCCTTCGGAACTAAATGTTGAAATGGCATATAAAATTGGTTTATCTTTTGCCTCTTACCTAAAAGCCGATACAATTGTAATCGGGTACGATATTCGCGAATCGTCCGAAGCTCTTGCCGACTCACTCCGCAAGGGTTTAAATGATGCCGGTGCCGATGTAATTGATATCGGGTTGTGCGGCACGGAGATGATTTATTTTGCAACACCGTTTTTTGATGCTGATGGCGGAATTATGATTACCGCAAGCCACAATCCTCCTGAATACAATGGAATGAAGTTCGTAAAGAAAGATTCTGTGCCGTTCGGTTATAATTCCGGTTTGAATGAAATTGAACGAATGATTGTAAATAATAATTTACCCCAGCCGGTAAAAAATAAGGGCGGTTGTACAAAAAAAGAAATAATGAGCGATTTCATACAACATCTCCGCAAGTTTTACGATCCGGCAAAAATTAATCCCCTTAAAGTTGTTGTTAATGCGGGCAACGGCTGTGCAGGGCTTGCATTAGATGCCTTAGAACCTGAGCTGCCGGTAAAGATGATAAAAGTTTTTAATGAGCCCGACAGCAAATTTCCTAATGGTGTACCGAATCCGCTTCTTCCGCAAAACAGGCAGCCAACGCTTGATGCCATCATAAAAAACAAAGCAGATCTTGGAGTTGCGTGGGATGGTGACTACGATCGCTGTTTTTTCTTTGATGAGAATGGAAATTTTATAGAAGGTTATTATATAGTAGCTCTTCTTGCAAAATCAATTCTCAAAAAAAATCCGGGTGAAAACATTGTACACGACCCGCGGCTTGTTTGGAATACGCTGGAAGTTGTTTCTCAAAACGGCGGCACAGCAGTTCAATCGGTTAGCGGACACGCTTACATAAAACAAAAAATGAGAGAAGTAAATGCTATTTACGGCGGGGAGATGTCGGCGCATCATTATTTTAGAGACAATGCTTATTCCGACAGCGGTATGATTCCGTTTCTACTGATACTTCAATTAATTTCTGAAGAGGGCAAGCCGCTTTCACAGTTTGTTTCGGAAATGATATCTGCTTACCCATGCAGCGGTGAAATTAACAGCGAGATAACCGACCCGGCAGGAAAAATAAAAGAAATAGATTCTCAATATACCGGCGGTATAAAAGATTATACTGATGGCTTGAGTGTTGAGTATGATACATGGCGGTTTAATTTAAGGATGTCCAACACCGAACCGATTATCCGTCTAAATGTTGAATCGAGAGGTGATATAAAATTGATGGAAGAAAAAACAAAAGAGTTACTTGATAAAATTAGAAGTTAAAAATTAGTGCCTTCGAGCCGATCGACTCGAAGGCGATTTATTTCTCAATTTGCAGGGGCTTTAACTTCAAATTCTAATTTTAACATTTCCCAGAGCAGGGTTACTTCTGCATTAAATTCACTCGTCTTTGTTATTGTGAAAGTAAGCCATTCAGTGGGGGTATTTTTTTGAGGTTTTACCTTTATTCTAATTGCGTCCTGCGATTCGTTATATTCAAACGCGCCCCATTGGTCGGCAACTTTATTAAAAATCAAACTCCATTCATTTCTACCCGGCAGAGCAAAAAAGCTGTAAGCACCGGCTTTTAATTTTTTCCCTTCAATAAAAACATCGCTGCTGAAAATAAATTTTGTTGCCTCATTTGCACCGGCGCGCCAAACTATATTGTAGGGTACTAGAGCACCCCAGATGGTTCTTCCTTTTACACCGGGGCGGCTGTAAATAATTTCTACATCGGTAAAGCCAACAGTTTGTTTTACTTCCGCCATTGGGCTAATACGTACTTTTTTCTCCTTATCCTGCGCGTTCGTAATTCCGAATGCAGTGATAAGTAATAAAACAAAAAATAAAATTCGCCTTAAATATTTTGTTTGTCCAATCATCATTCCGCTCCTGCTCGTTTATGTTTTACTGATTAACTTTACGCAATTTAGCAAATAATAATTAAAATTCATTATACAATTTGATAAATGAATTAAAGGTTTTACAAATTTTTTTAGCGCATAAAACTAATTTATAATCCGGTTCAAGCGGGCTTATTTTAGGTTTTTTAAATGATCTGCCACAACATCAATATCATCTTTTGTATTATAAAAATGGGGGGCAAAGCGAACCATCCCTTCGCGTACAGCACAATGTATATCTTTATCTTTTAGTGTTTTGAAAATTTGATTTGCCTTTTGATGTTTAAAACTTACTATGCCGGCAATGTTGTCTTTATTTACGTCTTTTAATATCGGTTCAAAACCAAGATCAGCTAATATTTTTATAAAATAGGTTGAATTAGATAAGACAGATTTTTCCACTTCGTTTAAGCCGAACTCATGAAATATGTTTAATGATGCATTCAGAATATAAATGCCGAAGGCATTTAACGTGCCGGGCTGAAAGCGTTCGGCATTTGGGCGATAAGTTAAATTGTAATCAAGAAGATTCCACGCATTTTCTACAGAAAGCCAGCCGGCATAAACAGGTTTTATTTTTTGCAGAAGGTTATCATCAACATAAATAAAACTTAAACCCATTATTCCGAGAAGCCATTTTTGCGTTCCGCAGGCGAGGAAATTTATTTTGCATTTTTGTACGTCAAGTTTTATGGCTCCCAAACCCTGGATTGCATCTACACACAACAAAATATTTTTTTCCTCACAAAATGCACCGAGTTTTTCTAAATCAATTCTATAACCGGTTAAAAACTGAACATAACTAACCGAAATTAATTTTGTTTTTTCTGTAACGGCTTCCATCAGTTTTTCGGCTTCAATTATTCCATCTTTCGAAGATACAATTTTAACATTTACTCCTTTATCTTTTAAATTAAGAAACGGATAAACGTTTGCGGGAAACTCAAGATCGTTTAAAATTATTTCGTCCCCATCATTCCAAGTTAAACCCTGAGCAAGAATATTTATACTATTTGACGTATTGTCTGTAAACGCTATATTGTCCGGCACACAGTTTATCATGCTGCCGAGCAATGATTTTGTTTCTTCTGTAGTAGTTACAAAATTTTCATAACCGTCAATTTCGCCAATTGTTTTTTCTTTGATTTGTTTATCGAGTACGCTGAGTACTCTTGTTGAAAACGGACCAGTTGAGGCGTGGTTAAAATAAATTTTACCTTCTTTAATATGCGGGAATAGCTCCCTTGTTTCGTTTATCGTCATTTTGTAATTTTCTATTTTTTTTAAGATTTGACTAACGTAATATTAATAAAACAATCACGATAAAAGTATTTTGTTTATAACTGCAATAATAATTAAGTTTTCAACTAATAAAGAATTTTTTTTTAACGTAGTTATCATTATAACAACGGAAGGTTACAAAATGGCAAAATCGCTGGTAAAATATCCCCGTCCGATAAAATTTAAAACTTTAAAACCGGAAGAACTTAGGTGGAAATGCGACGAAGATGTTTTCGATTTCGACTCAACAAGTGATTTGGAACCGATTGAAGGAATAATAGGGCAGGAGCGTGCGCTAAAGGCTATTAAACTTGGTGTTGATTTAAGAAGCCCCGGATACAACATTTATATTGCCGGTCTTTCAGGCACTGGAAAAGCAACAACCGTAAAAAGTATGCTCGAAAAAATAAGCGGCAATTGCCCTTCGTTGTATGATTACGCTTACGTAAATAATTTTAAAGACGAAGATATGCCGTTGCTTTTAGTCTTTGAGACCGGAATGGCAAAAGAGTTTCAACATGATTTAAACTCTGCAATTGAACTTCTAAAAAAGAAAATTCCGGTTGCTCTTGAAACTGATGCTTACTCGAAAAAAAAGAAAATAATTATAAACCAGTACAGCGAAAAAGAACAAGAACTGCTAAATAGTTTTAACCAAAGATTGGAAAAAGAAAATTTTTCACTAGGTCATATAAAAATTGGTGATACTGCACAGCCCGAAGTATTCCCAGTTATTAAAGGAAAATCGGTGCCTATCCAAATGATAGATGAGAAGGTACAGGAAAAAGTTATTTCTAAAGAACAAGCTTCCGACATCGTAAAAAAATATACCAATCACAAAGAAGAACTTCAAAAAATATTTAGAAAAGGACTAAAGATAAGCCAGGACTTTCAAGATAAACTCGTAAGTCTTGAACGGGAATATGTAGAGTCGGTTGTAAACGGCGTTGTCTTAAACTTAAAAGAAAAATATACCAACGAAAAAGTAATTGAATACTTAGACCAGGTTGAAGAAAATATTCTTGACAACATCCACGTGTTTAAAGGATTAAAGCCGGAAGGAGCAACAACGGCAGAAGGTTTCATTATCGATTATTTTAGAGCGTATGATGTGAATATAATCCTTGATAACAGCGGGTTAAAAAGGTGTCCGGTAATTATTGAAACAAACCCCACGCACACAAATATTTTCGGCTCAGTTGAAAAAATAAGTGACGGCAGAGGCGGCTGGTACACCGATTTTACAAAAATAAAATGCGGCTCGCTGTTAAGGGCAAACGGCGGTTATCTTGTGCTGAATGTAAATCATTTATTTGAAGAACCAACAGTGTGGCGCACATTAAAACGGGTATTGACTTACCGCAAACACGAAATACAAGACCCCGGAAGTTACTACCAGTTTACCGCATCCACACTAAAACCTGAGCCGATTGATATTGACACAAAAGTTATTATGATAGGCAGCCAACAGATATACAGCATGTTAGCAAACTATGAATACGATTTTAAAAAAATATTTAAAGTTAAAGCCGACTTTGATTATGAGATAAAAAGAAATTCGGTTGTGTTAGTTCAATACGCCCGCGTGATAAAAAAACTTATAAAGGAAGAAAGCCTCTGCGAGTTTGATAAAGGCGCAATTGCTTCGCTCATTGAACTTTCCGCACGTTTTGCCGGGCAGAAGGATAAACTTACTACAAGGTTTTCGCAAATAGCCGATGTTGCACGCGAGGCAAACTTTTGGGCTTTGGATGACGGCTTTAACATTGTAAGCGCACCGCATATTCAAAAAGCTTATGCGCTTGCAAAGGAACGCCACGGTTTGCTCGAATCAAAAGTAAACAACATGATAGAAGAGCAGAGCGTGTTGATTGATACACACGGCGATCGGATAGGACAGATAAACGGACTTGCAGTGTACGATGCCGAGTTTTACGCCTTCGGCAGACCAACGAGAATTACCGCAACGGTTTCTCTCGGCAACGGCTCTATCATAAATGTTGAGCGGGAATCCGGGATGAGCGGAAAATCATACAACAAAGGAATGCTTATAATTACGGGCTACTTTAAAGAAACGTTCGGACAAACAATGCCTCTCTCCTTTAATGCTAACATCGTTTTTGAACAGTCATACTCAATGGTTGATGGCGACAGCGCATCGTGCGCCGAAATATTTACACTGCTTTCAACACTTGCTGATTTGCCGTTAAAACAAAGTTTAGCCGTAACCGGTTCGCTTAATCAAAAAGGCGATGTGCAGCCGATAGGCGGGGTTAATGAAAAGATTGAAGGATTTTATGATGTGTGTAAATTCCAGGGTCTTAACAAAAAACAAGGGGTTGTAATTCCAATACAGAATGTAAAAGATTTGATGCTTCGCGAAGATATTGTTGAATCGGTAAAAAAAGGTGAATTTAATATTTACCCCATTGAACGGGTTGAACAGGGAATTGAAATATTAACCGGCGTAAAAGCAGGTAAGCGAATAAATAATAAATACGAAACCAACTCTGTGTTCAATCTTGTTGAAAAGAAAATAAAAGAGTTGTACCAAAAAGGAAAAGCCGCATCCAAACCTCTAAAAAAAAGAGCGGTAAAAAAACCAGTAACTAAAAAGCCTGCGACAAAAGGAAAATGAATAAATATTTAATAGACGTATTTGCAAAAACAAAAATCCTCTGCACACTCGGTCCGGCTGCATGCAGCAGGGAGATGATTTACAAATTAATTTTATCCGGCGTTGATGGAGTGCGCTTAAATTTTTCGCACGGCAGTTACGAGTTTTATGAAGATGTTTTTAATAACATCGAACGCGTTTGTAAAGATGAAAATACACCGCTTGCAGTATTAATGGATTTGCAGGGACCGAAAATAAGAGTCGGCGAACTTGAAGAACCGGAGGTAGAATTAACATCTGGCGAAACAATTGAAATAACAACTGAAGATATAAAAGGGACAAAAGAAAAAATTTCAACATCCTATAAATTCCTTGCCGATGATGCAGAGGTTGGCGACCCCATTTTAATAAACGATGGTTTGCTTAGGCTAAAGATAATTGAAAAACAAAAAAGCTCGGTTATCTGTATTATTGAAAACGGCGGAACATTAAAACCGAGAAAAGGAATGAACCTGCCCGGCATGAAACTTTCTACACCATCGGTTACCGAAAAAGATTACCGCGATCTTGAGTTTGCCCTGAAGCATAAAATAGATTACATAGCGTTATCATTTGTAAGAAGCGCAAAAGATATAACTGACCTGCGCGAATGGCTAACCGAGCGAAACCTTGTTCGCTCTATCATCGCAAAGATTGAAAAAAAAGAAGCTGTTGATAACTTTGATGAAATATTAATTGCTGCCGACGGCATAATGGTTGCCCGCGGCGATCTTGGGGTGGAACTTCCGCCATACGTAGTTCCTTCTATTCAAAAACAAATTATAAATAAATGTAACGCTTACGGCAAACTTGTTATAACGGCAACGCAAATGTTAGAGTCGATGATAAACAACCCTATACCCACGCGTGCCGAAGCAAGCGATGTAGCAAACGCAGTATGGGACGGCACCGATGTAGTGATGTTAAGCGGCGAAACTTCTGTTGGTAAATATCCTATAAAAACTGTGAGCATAATGAATGATATTATAAGAGATGCCGAGATTCATAACCGTCCGTGCCGACATGTTGAGTTCCAAATTCCGAAAGAAATGGAAGAAAACCTTTTTGATTCCGTAGGGCGCGGTATTGCTTCAATTGGCGGACAGGTAAACGCTGCGGCTATTGCTGTATTTACTTTCAAAGGGCGCACGGCTGTAAACCTTGCCAAGTTTAGACCCAACGCAAAAATAATAGCGTTTACAAACAGCTTTGAAACAATGAACCGGTTATGTTTAAGATGGGGAGTAACATCTATCTTTTTATCGGAAATAGACAAAGAACATTTTGCAATTGAAAAAGCAAAAACACTTCTTCTCGAAAGCGGACACGTACGCGAAGGCGATGTTGTATTGTTTGCCGCCGGTGCGCCCTACAGCGAACACAGCCGTGCAAACTGGTTAAGGTTTGAAGTTATTTAGTGAATGTTTTTAAGTGGTAAAATACGGGAGTTTTTGGATAGAGTTTACAGGTCAATTTTGGAAAACGGAATGGTAACACTAAAGGTTTATGATGTTCTTGGCAAAGAAGTAAAAACCCTTGTATATGGTTTTAAAGAAAAAGGTCGTTACGAAGTAACCTTCGATGCAAGCAAACTCGCAAGCGGTTTGTATATTTACGAAATAAAAAGCGGCAGCTTTAAGCCATCCAAAAAGATGACGTTCATCAAATAAAATTATATTCTTTAAGCGGGCATATGGCAAACCGTGTGCCGTTATTATTTTATTGCTAATTCCATCATTAAATGCGCGTGCCGATTTACCGGCATGCTGCACAAATAAATTCCGTTGAAGCGAAATGCAGTTTTAACCGCCCCTGTTAAAAATAGAACAACCGGCAATAAACTATTACAGCCTAAATAAGTTCATTATACAATTCAACAACTTTGTCGGTAAGCTTTTCGATATCAAAATGCTCAACTGCTCTTTTGCGGGCGGCAATTCCGAAACGGGTCCGGGTTTCGGGGGAGTTAATTAATTTTTCAGTTTTGTTTTTTAAATCTTCGCCGTCTCTTGTTGTAAACAAGTAACCGGTTTCATCATCAACGGCTATATCAAGCACACCATCAGAGTTTGAGCAGACAGAAGGAAGTCCCATAGCCATAGCCTCGGCAAGCGCAATACCGAATGCTTCGGCATGCGAGGGAAAAATAAAAATATCAAACGCCGATAAGACATCGGGTGTGTCGCTTCGGAAACCGGCAAAGATTAAATTATCAAGTTTATAATCAGCAGCAAGTTTTTTTATACTATCGGCATAATCTTCTTCACCCCTGCTTGCTTCACCCACAATAAGATACTTTAAGTTTTTGTGTTTTTTGTTTAATTCTTTTGCTGCGTATAAAAATTCCTCGTGTCCTTTGCCCCGACTAAACCGCGCCAGCATTCCTATCACAATTTCATCATAACCAAAATCAAATTCGTTTCTTACTTTGTTTTTGTCGGTTTTTGCCGGGTCAAATTTATCAATGGTTATCCCGTTATGCATAAGCACAATTTTATCTTCTGTAAGAGGGACTGTTTTTAGAAGATTATCTTTTATCGTTCGGCTTATTGCAACGGCTTTTGTAACGCGGTTATAAATTTTTTTGTGAAGAAAATCTTTTTTAGCAATACCGGAACCCATCTGTTTTGTAAGCACGAGGGGTATTTTACTTTTTAATAAACAAAGCGCAGGTACAAAAATCCATAAATCTTTTGATGCCTGCGTATGTATTAAATTGTACTTTCCGTTTCGTATAAGCGCCGCAGTTTTTAACGTGCTGAACGGATGAATATAACCCGACGCTTTTATTGGATGAATCATAATACCAAGGTTGTTAGCTTCGATATGAATGCGGCTTTCTGCAATGCACAACAGCTCAACATAAATGTTGCGTTTTAAAAGCTGCTTAACTGCGGTAAGAGTATACATCTCCATACCGCCCCAGCTATCGGACAAACATGAGTAAAGTATTTTCATCAATTAATAAATTTTTGCAAGCTTTGCTTCGGTAAAATAGTGAAGCAATATTTCATCAAAATTGTAACCCTGCGAAGCCATAACTGCTGCGCCTATCTGGCAGAGCCCAACGCCGTGTCCCCAGCCTGCGCCTTTTATCACAAACTTCTGCGGTATTCCGTCTTTCATATCTTCCTTTTCAACAATAAAAGCCGAACTGTAAAGATGGCTTGGCGAAAGTGTACGGCGGATTTCAAGTTCTTTGCCAATTGTTAAAGTTTTTTTTGTGCCGACTATTTTTAGTTTTATCAGCCGGGATGATGCGCCTCTTTCCACCGGTGTCAAATCGATTATTTCGCCGAAATCTATTCCGCTTCGTTTTAGTATAAGTTGGTTCAATTCGCTTTGAGTGTAAGTTACCGTCCAGCGGTAAAAGTCGGTTGTTTCCTGATCGTAATCAAGAAGAATTTGCGAAAGCACCTTCTTATCGGTTGTATTACAAAAAGCGGGCGGGTTTCCGAGAATCCATTTGCGAGCGTTTTTTTCATCGGCAAAATCAAGATTATAATTATCGGGTTCAAATTTGTAATCCACAATTGATGAAAGATAATTATACTTCACCGGTTCCCATACATGTTCGAACGATTCTGATACGCCGCCGCACGATTTTGAATAACGCGCATCGCAAATTTTTCCATTTTCGGTTAACGCAATTCCTCGTGTTACTACGGTTGCTTGTTTTGCTACAGTTGTAAAAACCTTCGTTATTCCCTGGTAACGCTGGCAATGGTCGTCTGCACAGACATCAAAATTTCGATGGTCTTCGCGGTCGTACCATCTTATTAAAGCATCCTCTGTTTGCAAGGTGGTTTTATATTCTTTTTTTTCATTCTTCAAAGCTCTAGATTTTTCGATTTGTGCAAGCAGCCAACCGCGCGAAACAATTGCATGCGCTTTTAATAATTCGAGAGAACACTTAGCGCTCATCTCGGAAGAAATAACACTGACAAGATAATTTTCAATCGGCAAAGAGTTGATAGCCGTAATTTTATTATTCTCTTTAATAAGTTTTATTGCGCCTGTAAAACGCTGCTTCTCTTTTCTTTCCCAGTGAAACTGAACGCCTATGGTTACATCCCGGAGCAAAAATGAATCGCTTGTTATATCCGAGGGTTCGAAAATTATTTCATCTGTAACTTCAATTTTTTCGTTATTGTGTGAACATATTATTTTATCGTTTATTAGTTCGGCTGTAAACCTGCCGCTAAAAGGGTGGCTGAAACCGGGGGACTTGAAATCGCCGTAAAGTTCAAAGTTTATTTTATTTTCAGAAAGTATCCCAACGTGTATTATCGGTTCCTGGGTGTCGTATAGCATTTTATTCTTCTCTTATAACAATTTTAAAATTTGCTTTTAAAATATAAACATAAAGCTGTTTATATATGAATACCGGGAT
>JAIOIM010000405.1 GCA_019912505.1 Ignavibacteriaceae bacterium | reverse complement strand
GTATTGAATATGACCTTCAATAAGAAACCCTACTCTGGCTTTCGTTTGAGGCGAAAGTTTGTATGATTCTTCACCAAACATCAAACACTGCCCGGAAGCAGGTTTTAGAAATCCGTTAAGAATATTTATTGATGTTGTTTTGCCTGTACCGTTTTTGCCAAGCAACCCGAAAATACTTCCCCGTTTAATATTGAAATTCAGATTTTCATAAACGAGTTTTTTACCGTAGTAGTGAGTTAAATTTTTTACCTCTACAACATTTTCCATTAAGTGTCCTTTATTTTTGAAAGCCCGGTGTTGGGCGTGGAATAATTTCCCAGTCAAGCGAAGAATCATTTGTATCTTCGCCCGGTTCGCGCCTCTGCATCGATTGTCCGCTATACTTTGGCGGACTCAATGCAAAGCCTCTATCAATTCTGTCGTCTAGCGTTTGCATACTTGTTGGGTTGGATTGGTACTCTAAGCCGTCAATAATAGTTGAAATATCAATTCCATCCACCCAGGCGGTATCTACTCCGCTTGCAACCACAATAATATCCGAAGAAAGATTTATTAAAAAATCAACTGTTCTATCGGATCTCAGATTAATTAAATTCGGTACGTTCGGGTTATCAATATCGGTTGATGAATATTGATTATAAAACTCCCAGCTTGCATTGCTTAAATCGATACTTGTTGACATTGAGTTTTTATGATTAACAGCATCTGAAGCAAGCGTTAAAAATTCGCCCGGTTTAATCGGGTAATTTTTTTCACCCGGTGAGCCGGGGAACTTGAAAATATAGGTTACACCATCCATATCGTTATCGTCATCTTCATCGGCACCCGATCCCTTTCCTTCATTGTTACCGGAAACCCTCATAACAATAAATCCATCGAGATATTGAACCGAATCGCTTGAGTTATATAATTCTATATATTGATCGTAAAAGAAAAATAAATTATTAAGCGGTCCGCCGGCATAAATTTCGTTTATTGCAATACCGGAACTCGAAATTGGTTTTGCATAAACAGTATCAAAAAATTCGTTGCCCGATGTTATGCTTATATCTTTCAAATTAGCAGTTAGTAATATTTTAGAATCATCCGGATGAGGCATTCTTACCGAAATATTATATTTCGAAGCCGGTAAACCGGTGAGATA
>JAIOIM010000404.1 GCA_019912505.1 Ignavibacteriaceae bacterium | reverse complement strand
TCCGTTTAATCCTTCTACCACAATAAAATATACACTTCCAGAAAAAGTATTTGTAAAAATAAATGTATATAATCTGCAAGGAGAGGAAGTAAGGGTTTTAGTGGAAGAATCAAAAGAGCCTGGCACATATCTTTTTAATTTTAACGCGCACGGTTTAGCAAGCGGTTTATATATTTACAAAATTAAAGCAGGTAATTTTTCGATGATAAAAAAAATGGTTCTGCTGAAGTAATTTTATACACTTTACCTTTAAACAATTAATTAATAACTTTACGGTAAGAAAATTAAGGTGATAATTAAATAATGTTTGGTTTTGTAAATTCAGAAAAAGAAAAAAGAACACTTGGCGGGGAAATTCACCAGGAAAGAGTAAAAAGACGTAAAATATATCTTACAATCCTTGGTGTTTTAGGATTAATAATTGTAAATATTATTTTTTATCTGATGACGAGAGTTTAACTCAAAAATTTAATTATTGGAGGGTAATTAGTCCTCCTTGCTCCTATTGCTATTAACATTGCACCCCGCACAATTAACCTTTATATTTGCAAAAAAATGGAAAGAATGCTGAACAATAAAGTATATATTGAGACGTATGGCTGTCAGATGAACCTTGCCGACACCGAAATAGTAATGGGTGTTTTGCAAAACCAGGGTTATACAATTACAAAGCAGGCAGATGACGCCGATGTTGTATTACTAAATACCTGCAGTGTACGAGATAATGCAGAACAGAGAATTTACGGCAGGCTTGGAAACTTAAAAACATTAAAGTATACAAAGCCAGGTGTTGTAATAGGCATTCTTGGTTGTATGGCTGAGCGACTCCGCAAAGACTTGATTGAAGAAAAGAAAATGGTTGACCTGGTTGTAGGACCGGATGAGTATAGACGTTTGCCCGAGTACATTGACACAGCGTTTAACGGCGAAAAAGGTATAGGCGTTCGGCTCTCGAAAACAGAAACTTATGATGATATTATTCCTTATCGAGAAGACGGGCTTCAGGCTTGGATATCAGTAATGCGGGGCTGCGACAAATTTTGCACTTTTTGTGTTGTTCCGTTTACACGGGGCAGGGAGAGAAGCAGAAATTTAAACTCCATCGTGCAGGAAGTACAGCAGCTATCCAACCGTGGTTTTAAGGAAGTTACACTTCTTGGGCAGAATGTAAATTCTTACTTTGATGAGGGAACTGATTTTGCCGACCTGTTAGCCGCATCAGCGCAAGTTGATAGAACTTTACGCATAAGATTTACAACTTCGCACCCGCAAGATATATCGGATAAACTACTCCACACAATAAGCGAACATTCAAATATTTGTAACTACATTCATCTGCCTGTTCAGTCAGGTTCAAATAAAATTCTTGAACTAATGAATAGAACTTATACCGTAGAACATTATTTAAATATTATCGAAAAAGCTCGAAAAATAATTCCGGGTGTAAGTTTTTCTACCGATATAATTGCCGGATTCCCCGCTGAAACATTAGAAGATCATTTAATGACTATTGATTTAATGCAGCAGGTTCGTTACGACGGTGCCTTTATGTTTAAATACAGCCCGCGTGAAGGAACCAAAGCTTATAAAATGGATGACGATGTTGCTGAGGAAACAAAAGCAAAAAGGCTTCAGCAAATAATAGATTTGCAGCAGCAAATTTCATTTGAAATTAATCAGGGACAAATTGGCTCAGATGAAATTATTTTGATTGAGGGATTCAGTCGTAAATCAGACCAGTTTTACTCCGGCAGAACCGACACGAATAAAATTGTTATAGTCCCGGCTGATAGTTCAATAACTATTGGCGATTATGTAAAAACGAAAATAAACAAAGCAACATCAGGAACTTTGTTTGGTTCATTTGAAGGCATAATTGATCCGCAGAAAGAAAGTTTATCATTAACAGCTTAACTTAAATACGGTATAATATGAAAACCATTTTTTTTAGTTTAGCAATAATATTTTTTACATCTACCCCCTTTGCGCAAGATGATATTGATATTGTACCCTACTTAAAAAGAATTGAAGCCGGTGAGATTGAAACGGTTCGAACAAATTTAGTATCATTAAAAGTAAGCAACCCATTGAGCATCAATCTTCTTTTTCTTGAAGGCGTAGTTACCGAGAACGGTCAGGATGCTGTTTCAATTTATGATAAAATAGTAAAAGAACATCCCGATAACAGATACGCGGATGCCGCACTTTATAGAATTTATTCATATTACTACGCTCTCGGGTTGTATGAAACCGCAAGAACATATCAGAATAAACTTCAAAGAGAATATCCAGAATCACCATACATAAAACTTACGGTTCAAAACCTTACAGCAAAAAATGAAACCCAAGCTGTTAAACAGGAGGAGAAAAATGAACCACCGCGCGAAAGACCAATTCGCCCAGTAGCACGTGATTATAAATTTACTATCCAGGCAGGTGCGTTTAGCAGCGAGGCAAACGCAGCGTCATTAAAAAAAGAATTTGAAGAAGCAGGCTATAGTTCGGAACTGAAAGAAAAATCAGTCGGAGGAGCAACATTTCACATTGTATTAGTTGGAAATTTTGTTGAGCAATCCGATGCGCAATCTTTTTTAGAAATACTCGCAAAACAGTATAACCTTGAAGGCAGGATAATTCCTCTCGGAGAGAATTAATTGACAATAAAATTTGTCGGTACCGGTTCCGGTAAAACTTCGTTAAAACGTTTTCACTCATCGTTTATAATTAACTCTCATAACTATTCATTGCTTGTTGATGCAGGCGATGGCATCTCAAGAGCTTTAATTAATCAGGCTATTAACTACAACAATGTTGATGGGATTGTATTTTCTCATTTTCATCCCGACCACTATTGCGGACTTCCTTCATTAATAATTCAAATGAAGTTGAGCAAACGGAAAAACACTCTTACAATTGCGGCACACTCAAACAGAATTGATTTCATTAAATCGTTCTTAAAATCATCTTTAATTTTTGAAAACCGGTTAGGGTTTGATATTGAATATTTACCGTTTTACCCGGAGGTTGAATTAACAATAAATTCAAACATCAGAATAATTGGAAAAGGTAATCGTCATTTAGAAAAATATGGAGAGC
>JAIOIM010000048.1 GCA_019912505.1 Ignavibacteriaceae bacterium | reverse complement strand
CTTTTTAAGTTATGTTACAAATATATTAATCAAATACTAATTAATCTTGAGTTACAAAAGCATCTTACCTATTTTTGGGTAGTCATTAGTCAATTAATTGAAAAACACAAATGAATACAAAACTGTTACTTCTTCTAATTTTACTTTTTTCAACTCACTTGTTTTCTCAAACAGATAATGAAAAAAGAGAATTTAGAGCAGTCTGGATTGCTACTGTGGCTAATATCGATTGGCCTACAAGTAAAAATTTAACTCCGCTGCAGCAGCGAAACGAATATATAAATATTTTAAATCAGCATTATTCCGCTAACATAAACGCTGTTGTTCAGCAAATTAGACCAAGCTGCGATGCATTTTACCCAAGTTCTTTGGAGCCATGGTCAGAGTGGCTGAACGGTACGCAGGGGCAGGCTCCAAATCCGTATTACGATCCGCTTGAGTTTATGATAACTGAAGTTCATAAACGCGGGATGGAGTTCCATGCCTGGTTTAATCCATACAGAGCAGTTGTAAATATTTCTTCAAGCAGCGTGTCATCAACTCATGTCTCGGTCGTTCACCCCGATTGGGTTGTTACTTTCGGAAATTATAAATGGCTCGATCCCGGGCTGCCGCAGGTACGTGATTACGTTACGGCGGTTATAATGGATGTAACCCGTAGATACGATATCGATGGTGTTCATTTTGACGATTATTTTTATCCCTATCCACAGACCGGAATTGAGTTTGATGATGCCGCAACATTTGCATCTTATCCTCGCGGTTTTACAAATAAAGATGACTGGCGCAGGGATAATGTAAATCTTCTTATCCAAATGCTTCAAGACAGTATTAATAGCGTTAAGCCATACGTAAAGCTTGGTATGAGTCCGTTTGGAATATGGAAAAACAATTCTACCGATCCTTTGGGTTCTGCAACTGCCGGGTTTGAATCTTATTCAGGTATTTATGCTGACTGCCGGAGATGGGTTGAAGAAGGCTGGGTTGATTATATAGCTCCGCAGGTTTATTGGAGTTTTGATTTTGCCGTCGCCGACTACTCCATACTTGCAAATTGGTGGAATGACAACTCATTCGGAAAGCATGTTTACATCGGGCATGGCATCTATAAAATTGGTACTTCTACACAGCATCCTAACTGGATGGATCCTGCAGAAGGACCGAGACAAATAAGATTAAATAGAACTCTGCCAGAAATAAAAGGAAGCATTCTGTACAGTTCAAAATCAGTAAGGTCAAATCCGCTTCATTTTCAAGATTCATTAAAAATTACATTATATAAATTCCAATCTCTTATTCCGATTATGGAGTGGAAGGATTCAATTCCACCTTTGCCCCCGGTAAATTTTCAAGTAGTAATGAATCAGCAGAGGTTTACTTTAAGCTGGGAGAAGCCGTCCGCAGCTGCTGATGGCGATACAGCAATTAAGTATGTTATATACCGGTTTGAGTATCCGGATAGTGTAAATATTGATGATGGAAAATTTATACGTTTTATTACCCCCACAGATACAACAAGATATTTTGATGCAATGCCGATTGATACAAACAAACAATCGGTTACTTTTGCAGTAACATCTGTAGATCGACTTAATAACGAAAGCGTTCCGGCACTATATACTTTGCTCTTAACGGATGTCAAAGAGGAACCTGCAGCTTTGGTTAGTAATTTTAAATTATATCAAAACTTCCCTAACCCTTTTAATCCGTCAACAAAAATAAAATATTCTGTTCCGTCAATCATAAATCAACAATCATCAATTATAAATCTCAAAGTTTACGATGTGCTCGGAAGGGAAGTTGAGCTGCTTGTGAACGAACAAAAATTACCGGGAACTTATGAGGTTAATTTTGATGCGCGGGCACTAACAAGCGGAGTTTATTTCTACAAACTTAACATCGGTGGAAAAATAGAAGTTAAAAAAATGATTTTACAAAAGTAGTATTATCGAGGATTTATGAATTTTCAGTTAAGCGATATTGAAGCGCGCATAATAGCCGCCCTGATAGAAAAAGAAAAAACAACACCGGAGTATTACCCGATGAGTTTGAACGCGTTAAAAAATGCGTGCAACCAAAAATCAAATCGTAATCCGGTTGTAAATTATGAAGAGAATGAAATTGAAGAAACGCTTGAAAAATTAAGAGATAAAAAATTTGCAATGCGCCGCACTGGCGATGATATGCGTGTGCCGAAATATAGACAGACTTTTACCGAAACATTAAACTTGAGTGATAAAGATACAGCCGTGCTTACTGTTTTAATGCTGCGCGGCGCTCAAACACTGGGTGAAATAAAAAGCAGGGGTAGCAGATTATTTGAATTTCCATCGATTGAAGAAGTGGATGGAACTATAACAAAATTCAGCAGCGGTGATGATCCGTTTGTAAAAAAACTGCCCCGACTTCCCGGTACAAAAGAAAGCCGTTACGTC
>JAIOIM010000403.1 GCA_019912505.1 Ignavibacteriaceae bacterium | reverse complement strand
AATGTACAATGTACAATGTAGAATGTAGAATGTACAATGAATCGAGATGGATTTGCGATTTTGTACGGCGTTGTTTTTATATCATAATTTTTTAGGATGCTTTTAAAAGATTTTACTATGGACCCAATAAATATTATAATTGGTTTGAATATAATTGCAACTTTCGGGGCTAATATATCGGGAGCAAAAAAAGGTTTGCGTTCCGCTCTATCCGAAGCAAAAGAAAAACCAAAAACTTATCTTCAAAAAATTCCGTTGGCTGTTTCAACAGTTACATTAGTCGTTTTAATATTAGCTTTATTTCAAATAGGAACGCTTGAGTATAAAGAAGAATATTTTACACTAAGATTGATAGGGCTGGCGGTTTATCTTTTCTTTTCCTGGGTTCAAATATGGGCATACAAATCACTTGGCGAAAGTTACTCGCAAGAGATTATAATTTTCAAAAAACATGCGTTGGTTAAAAAAGGTCCCTTTAAATTTATCCGCCATCCTCAGTATTTTTCGCAAATACTTGTTGATCTTGGTGGAAGCATAGCCGTGTTAAGTTTTCTGCTTCTTCCTTTGGTTTTTATTGAAATTCCAATTTTAATTTTAAGAGCTTTGCTCGAAGAAAAAATATTACAGCGCCATTTTGGCGAACAATTTACAGAGTATAAAAAACACTCAGGATTCTTTATTCCGTTTTTAGGATGATGAAAATAAAATTAATTTACCTCTTTTTAGTTATTCTTTCGTTTACAGCAACGGCGCAAATTAGTAATAACTTTGAAGTAAAAAGTGGCGATGCAACAGTTTATATTCCTGTTTATGAACGGCAGGGGCTTCCCTACATTTCGGTAAAACATCTTGCCGATGCGCTTCGCATCAATTATTATGTTAATGAGATTACAGGAAAAGTTGAACTTAAGTTTGACGATTATAATTTAACCATCACACCCAAAAATCCGTTTTTTATCATCGATTCAAAAAAAGACAGCAAAAAAGAAATAGATCAGCTTCCTACATCCACATATCAATTTGACGGAATAGTATTCATCCCGCTCGATTATTCACTTCCGCTTATTGAAAAATTTTACGATAAAAAACTCACACGGAGCGGCAATCTGCAAATAACCACAAATGATATTTTAACTGTTCCGGTTGAAGAAAAAAAGATTGTAGAGGATAAGCCATCCGTTTCAAATTTTGATATTACCGGCATTTCAATTGATCAAAAAGCAAACGGCACATTGATACGAATTAATTCTAAAATAAAAATTTCGGATTTCAGCAGTTCATACAACAGCGGAATTATAAGCGTTATACTTCGTAATGCAAAATCAGATGTTGAGGCGATAAAAAACACTCCCGCTGCCGGATTAATAAAAGAAATTACTGCCCGTAATACGGATGTTTATAC
>JAIOIM010000402.1 GCA_019912505.1 Ignavibacteriaceae bacterium | reverse complement strand
GCCCAATACATTGGTCCGGGAACTATTCTTCATAAAGTATTTAAACCTATTGTGCCCTGGAATATCAGCATAATTGAAGTTGATCTTACAAATCCTTTTATTTCCATTGAAACCGAAGTGGCTCACGATCATCTTGGTACCGGATTGGAAAAACCCACATCAATGGCTTTAAGAAACAACACAGCCGGACATACAGTGCTGGGCGCAATAAATGGTGATTATTTTGGAATAAGCGCGCCTACAAATCCCTACACTTTTCTATCTAATTCACAGATTAAAGATGAAGAATATGTTTTCGGCAGAACTCATTCAAGAAGTTCATTTGGGTATGATATCAACAAAAAACCATTTGTGGAAATTATTGACTTCAGCGGCACTGTTACTGCATCAAACGGACTTTCCTACGAGATAGCAGGCGTCAACCGTGAGCGAGGAACCGACCAGTTAATTGTTTACAATAAGTATTTTTCGTCTACTACTTTAACCAATCAATTTGGAACGGAAGTTAGATTAAATTCGATTGATCCGTTAGTTGCTAATTCGGCTATCAGATTTATTGTCGAAGCAAAAGAGTCTTCTGTCGGTAGTATGGCTGTAAATGGAAAGTATATCTTATCGGGCAACGAAGCTGCTTCAACATTTATAAACACAAATATTTCTATTGGCGATACAATTACCCTTTTGATGGGATCAAGCCCCGATAGAGGAAAATTATCCGGTTTAATTGGCGGCGGTCCGAGGCTTATAATCGATGGTCAGATACCCCCCAACTTTGACGGATTTGAAGGTTTTGGAGGAACACACACAAATTCGCGTCACCCGCGTACAGCTGTTGGATTCGGGCTGGATAGCACTAAACTATATTTGTTAGTTGTTGACGGCAGGCAAGGTTTATTAAGTGCCGGAATGACCATTAAGGAATTAGCCGGTTATATGAAATCAATCGGCTGCACAGATGCTGTAAACCTTGACGGCGGCGGTTCGTCAGTACTTGTGGCACGTAACCAAATAGCAAGCAGCCCATCCGATCCGGGGGGCGAACGTTCCGTAGGCAATGCGCTAATTATTGTATCTTCCTCACTTACCGGTTCGTTAAATAGGCTTCATATAACACCTTTAAAACCAAGATTATTTTTAGGTCAACAAACTTCGTTTTCGGTACAAGGAACTGATAGTAATTACAACCCGATTCCCCTTACATCTTCACTTATTCAGTGGAGGTTGAGCAAGCCTTCTCTCGGTGTTATTTCTGCTACCGGTAGTTTTACCGCTGCGTCAGTTTCTGATTCGGGTTATGTTATTGTTCAATATCAAAATGTTTCCGACTCAACTTTCATTGTTGTAAAAGGAATAAAAGATATTGAAATAAAACCAAAAAATGCAGTAACGGATAATTCGAGAATCGTGGTTTTTAAAGCCAGTCTATTCGATACCGACAACATCCTTCAAACAGTTAATCCTTTGCAATTAGTCTGGGCATTAAGCGATTCTACTATCGGTACGCTTGACGTGCTTGGACAGTTTAAAGGTAAAAAGCAGGGAACTACAAAAGTTTTTGTTTCGTTTATGGATGTTATAGATACAGCCGAAGTTAGGGTGGAAATAGTGGAAGGTAAACATGTGGTTGACTCGTTGGAATATCTTGAAGGATGGAATATCGAAACCGAAAACTTAGACTCGGCGTCATTATATTTAAACTCAACTTTTCATTCAATTGGCGAAAAATCATTCCAGGTTGATTATCAATTTACTTATCAACCGAATATTTATAATTGGGTAAACTTGAAAAATATAAAACCAACAATCGGACTGCCCGATTCGATTTACATTGATGTAAGATCAGATGGCAGATCCCATCGTGTATTTTTTGATATTGAAGATGCCCTCGGCGTAAGTTATCGGTTAAACACAAATAAGTTCGCTTCTGATTCAACATCTTTTGAAACATTAAAAGCTAGAGTTCCAAGTTCTTCAAGTGTAATTTTCCCGATTACTATAAAAAATATTGCAGTAGCTTTCGGCAATGGGGGTACTGCCGGACAGCAATACTCAGGTAAAATATACATCGATAATTTACAAGTCAGTTATCCACCGAACACTGTTGGTGTAAAAGATGAAAATATTGTGCCGGGTGATTTTGTTCTTTATCAAAATTATCCGAACCCCTTTAATCCCTCAACAACAATTCGTTTTGCTATAAAAAATTCAAGCGATGTAAAACTTATTGTATTTGATATTTTCGGGAGAGAAGTAGAAAAATTGGTTAACTCCAGAGTAACACCGGGCGTTTACGATGTTCAGTTTAACGCTTCAAAATATGCCAGCGGGGTTTACTTTTACAGATTGCAATATAACGCAAGTACAGATACAAAAAAACTAATTTTGATGAAGTGAGCGAGTAAAATTAAAAAATAATAAATGATTTTTGAACTCGAAAAAACGTAGGATTAGAAAAGGCATTTAAACTTAAAGAACATTGTTCCGATTTATTGACAAAGCTTTATTGAACCGGGCAATAATTTTTGATAGCTATGCATTAAAAAGCAAGTAATTATTAGCCTAATCTTCAGTTGTATAAGAAAATAGATTTGCCGTTTCAGGCAAAGAATTTATTTTTTCATTTCTATTAATCCATTCGATAACATATCCGTCCCAATTTAAAACACTTTCCCAAAATGATTATGCTATTCGATGTTTTTTGAATAAATATCGGTTTATTCTAAGGCACACCGTTTGCAGTAAATAAGTTGTACTTTAGAGTATCAATTTTTAAGTCGGGGTAGAACATAAAGCCGCCTAAGGGCGGCTTTTATTTTTAGAAAATTTAATCACTATCTTCTATCTTCTTCAAAAAAAAATCTAAAACTGTTGAAAAAAAAGAATTCAGATAGAGTATTCTGTATCGTTAACAAAAAAAATTCGGTTTTGGAACTTGACAACGAAATGGATATTTTATAGTTTCGCAGTGTGCCACCGTAGAAAAGCGGTGGCAATTTTTTTTAAAAGTCCATTAATCAATTATTAGGCATTATGGGTAATACAAAATTTGTTTATCTGACCCGCGAACGTTTGGTTGAGCTTGAAAAAGAACTCCAAGGAATGAAACATAACGGCAGAAAAGAGATGGCAAGAAAAATTGCCGAAGCACGCGCACACGGTGATCTTTCTGAAAATGCAGAATATGACGCCGCAAAAGAAGAGCAGGGATTGTTCGAACTTCGTATTAGTAAAATGGAGGGGGTGCTTAGGCGGGCAAGAATAATCAATAGTTCTCAACTGCCTGATGGTGAAGTTCATATACTTTCAAAAGTAAAGATTAAAAATATTAAAACCGGCAAAATATTTGATTATATTCTTGTTTCTCCTGAAGAGGCTGATTTTCAGCAAGGTAAAATCTCCATCACTTCACCTGTGGGACAGGGACTTATGGGGAAAAAACCCGGGAATAAAGTCTTAGTTAAAGCTCCGGCAGGACTATTAGAATTTGAAATTTTAAATATTGAATAATATCCAAAACTTGACCGACGAATCGTACATCAAATTAGCAATTGAGATTGCAAAAAAAGGAAACGGAAATGTTAGCCCTAATCCGCTTGTTGGTTGTGTAATTGTTAAAGATGACAGGATAATCGGCGCCGGATTTCATGAACGTTTCGGTGAGAGCCATGCCGAAGTTAACGCAATTGAAAATTCAAAAGAGGATGTTAAAGGATCAACTCTGTATGTAAATCTCGAACCATGCAGCCATATCGGAAAAACAGCACCCTGTGTTGATAGGATAATTGAAAAAAAAATTAAAAGAGTAGAAATAGGCACTCTTGATATGAATCCGCTTGTTAGCGGAAAGGGGATAAAAAAATTAATGTCGAAAGGTATCGATATTAAAGTTGGGGTTCTTGAAAAAGAATGTATCGCACTGAATAAATTTTTCTTCAAATTCATCAGCCAAAAACTTCCTTATGTAACATTAAAAGCTGCACAGACAATCGACGGGAAAATTGCAGATTTTAGCGGCGATTCGAAGTGGATATCATGCTCTTCAAGCAGACGGTATGTTCATGAGATGCGTTCAAAATATGATGCTGTGTTTGTTGGAATGGGCACGGTTAAAAAGGATGACCCAAGTTTAACGGTTCGTTTGGCAGAAGGAAGAAACCCTAAGCG
>JAIOIM010000401.1 GCA_019912505.1 Ignavibacteriaceae bacterium | reverse complement strand
TGCAGAAGACCTTGTAAAGAAAATGCCGGGGGTAGTTGTTCAAGACGGCAAAGTTCAAGTTCAGGGTGAAGAAGTAAAAAAAGTTTTAGTAGACGGCAGGGAATTTTTTGGCGATGATCCGAATGCAGTTTTAAAAAATCTTCCGGCAGAAGTTATAGAAAAAATTCAGGTATTTGATGAACAAAGCGAGCAATCGCGCTTTACAGGTTTTGATGACGGGAACACCACAAAAACATTAAATATCATAACGCGTTTGCGCTTCCGCGATGGCACGTTCGGCAAATTAAGCGGCGGTTACGGCAATGAAGAAAAATATTACTCCGGCGGCAACATAAATTATTTTAACGAAGATACTCGGTTAAGTTTACTCGGACAGTTAAATAATATCAACGAACAAAATTTTTCCAGCGAAGATTTGCTCGGTGTAATGTCTGGCGGAAGCAGCGGAAGACAAGGCAATTTTAGAAGACCCGGAGGCGGGGGCGGCGGCGGACGCGGTAGTGGCGGCAGTTCCAATTTTGGAGGCGGGTCTTCCGATTTTTTAGTTGATTCAAAAGATGGTTTAACTAAAACCAAATCATTCGGATTAAATTACTCCGATAAATTTGGAGAATCTGTTGAAGTAACAAGCAGCTATTTTTTTAACAGCACCGATAATAATTCGGTTTCTTTTTTAAATAGGGATTATTTGTTCAACTCTGCGGCAGGACAAAAATATGTTGAAAATAATGCCGCAGTTTCCAATAACCTCAATCATCGTTTTAATATGCGTTTGAATTATGAAATTGATTCAATGAATTCGATATTATTTCGTCCAAAGGTAACTTATCAAGCGAACGATGGAAATAGCGGGCTGTCCGGGTACACTTCCGGCGCTCAACTAATAAATTCTGTAAACAATAATTTTAAATCAACGCTTGATGCAATTGATGCTGCTGCGGAACTACTTTATAGACATCGTTTTGAGGAGAGAGGCAGAACTTTATCTTTAAATATTAATTCCAATTACAAAAAAAACACAGGCGACAATAAATTATTTTCCGAAAGCATTTATTACGATAATTCCGTTACATCAGATACAATGGATCAAACAGCTAATCTCGATTCGGATGGAAAAGGGGGAAGTATAAATATTTCTTATACCGAACCGGTTAGTGAAAACGGCATTTTGCTTTTTAACTCCGGTTATTCTTTGAGTCGGGAGGAGAGCGAGAAAAAAACATATGATCTATCGATGTTTCAATATAACCTTGATACTTCGCTCAGCAATGTTTATAAAAAAGAATATACTACTCAGAGTTACGGCACCGGTTATCGTTACCGTTACGAAGATTTTTCCTTTAATATTAACTTAAATTATAACATCTCAAAGCTGGATAATAACCAGGACTTCCCTTTCATATCAGGAATTAACAAAACATTTTATTCTGTTCTACCTTCGGCAATGCTCCGTTACCGCTTCTCGCGCGAATCTGATTTAAGGTTTTTTTATCGGACTAACAATAACGATCCTTCAGTTAGCCAATTACAGAATGTTCTCGACAACACTAACCCTTTGCTCCTCTCAATTGGCAACCCTTTGTTAAAACAAGACTATAGGCATTCATTGAACCTAAGGTATTCGCAGGTTAACCCCGGCAGCATGAGTGCTATGTTTTTTTTGATAAGCGCCACGTTTACAAATAATTATATTGCCAATAAAACGATTGCGGCTGTAAGTGACACAACAGTACTTGGAAATATTTTTCTTAACCGGGGAACACAGTTAAAGATTCCTGTAAATATGGATGGCTATTTTAATCTTCGTTCATTTATATCCTACGGTTTACCGGTTGAGTTTATAAAATCGAATATTAATTTGAATGTGAATGGAAATTATTCTAATACCCCTACGATAATAAACGAAGCAAAGAGTTTTTCAAAATCTTCATCTTTAGGTTTTGGAGTTGTAATAAGCAGCAACATTAGTGAGAACTTTGATTTTACATTATCCTCGCAGAGCAGCGTTACAAATTTGAAAGGCGGTTCTGCTGCTTCTTCAAAGAACTCATATTTTAATCAGAACTCGGGAGCAAAAATTGTAATTACTCTGCCGTTTACTTTTGTAATGCACACAGATTTTAACCACATATATAGCGGCGGTCTTTCGGGCGATTATAACCCTAATTCATATCAATGGAATTTTAGTCTCGGCAAAAAACTATTTAATGAAACATCCGAACTTAGGTTTACCGCAATTGATATTTTAAACAAAACCACAAACATTAAAAGAACAACCACAGATATATATACTGAGGATATTACCTCAAATGTTCTCGGCAGGTATTATATGATCTCCTTCATTTATAATTTAAGAGCGTTTTAATTACCGGTGTGTTTTTAAT
>JAIOIM010000400.1 GCA_019912505.1 Ignavibacteriaceae bacterium | reverse complement strand
CACTATTAGTGTCCTTTTTATTTTATTTATTTTTGAACTATTAATCAAGAGCATCGAAATTTCGATTGCAATAACACTCACAAGTATTGGCAAAAGTGTAATAATTGTTACCAACACAATATTATATTCTGACAAAAAATTGTAGTCCGCCACTAACCTCATTTGGCGTATAGAATAACTAACAGTTTCGTTTGTAAAAAGGCTGACTGCTAAGCCGCTAAAAAATGGGACGACATAAAAAAGAAAAACCAAGCCGCTTAATATGCCCGAGCCAATTACGAATAATTTTTTCATTATCGCTCAATCCAACTTGCACGCTTTGCTTCAAAATTTGGAGCTATTATTAAAAATGGATAGTTTTTAGAAACCGCGTTCATCCATTCGTTTTTAACTTTTGTCTTCCAGTCTGTATTCGTTTGTACAATCAAATAGTCTTTACCTTGTTTTATTCTCGATATAATATTAACGCCTGCAACGCCGCTCCTGTTGTAATTGTTTGCTGCGACCAAAATAGAATTTTTACCAGTTTTCAAATATTTGGCAACGTCTAAAAATTTTATTCTTTTGTAATCGACAAGTAAAGAGAGTGAACGCCTGGCAAAAACTTTATCTACATATTGTCCGTTTATAAAAAGTTCAGCATAAGTATCACCCATCAGTTGTAGCAATGCTTCTTCCGGTTTGGAAGCTAATTCAAACTCGTACATAAATTGGGTGGAATGTGCAAAATCATTTTCATCTGTCGGAGCATATATCCATTTACTGCTTATTTCCGGTTTAGAAAAAACCGAATCGGTTTTACCGGAAACAAAATCAGCGAGTTGATTTTTTGTTTCCCAGAAATATGCCGAAAGTCTGTCGAATTTATCTTCAACCATTCTTAGGTTGTCCCCTTTGTAATACTTCAACCAGAGGCTTTTATAATTTCTTTTTAATAATTGCAAACTCTTTATATTATCATCGAGAAGAGTATTAAGAGAATTAAAATCTTCAACTTTATTTATCTCTACCGCTTTAAACAATTCAAACTGAGTTGTAAATTTTTGTTTATACCAGTCATTAAAGTCTAACAAATATTCAATCAAATTTAAATGATCGGAGTTTTTTTTAACTAATGGTTTTACAGCAGCTACATCTCTTTTTACCTGCGGAAGCGACCACTCCATCCAGTTTGCTTTTACAACTTTTGAAACATTACTTTCCCACCAGCCAGGCTCGCGAAAAGGAAGTAGAGGATGCCGCCAGACCTCGTGCCACATCATCTGATTTAAGGGATTGCTCATCGTCCGGTAAATTGAAGCAAACCTGTCATCGTTTATGCCGAAGAAGTCGTAGAAATAATTATTTGAAAAAACATCAATATCACTATTTTCAAGATTCCACGAACACTGCGCCGACCAAGCATAATCGAATAAAATAAGTTCTTTAAATGTTTCGGCGCCGTAATCGCCCCAGTTGGAGTTTATCATTCCGGCAGAATTATTTTGCAACCCGCTGCGGACAATATTTTTTATATTCGGCAATGCGTTAACATTTGTTGGAAATGTTGTAAGAAAATTCCACGAAGCAGCGGAAACATAATACTCAAACCCGGCTTCCTTAAATTTTTGTGCGGAAGGGTAATTGTAATCTGCGCGGTAATGCCAATCGACAATTATAATATCTTTTGGAAGTTGTGACAAAATCTCCGGATGCTTCAAAATAATATCGCCGTACATCAAAACCGTTTTGTCATATTTCTTTGCAATATCATAAACCTTTTTGTAATGGTTAGCGTGTACTGTGGCTATGTTTGTTTCATCAACAAGGTTTTTACTTTTACCGAGTCCAACGTCATAACTTTCATCGGCGCCCATGTGAAAATATTTTGAGGGGAAGATATCAAAAACTTCCTTCAGCATTGTTTCGAGAAATTTATAAGTTGAATCGTTGGAAACATTAAGTGAAGCCGCACCGGAAAACTCCGCATATTTTAAAAATTCTTCCTGTGCAAGAATGTTTTCATAATGCCCAAGTGTTTGGAAGATTGGTATGACATCAACAAAGTGTTTTGCCGCAAAATCAACGAGTTCTTTTACTTCCGCTTTGGTTAAAGCACCCCTGTTTACACCGATAGTCGGATACGCATCAAACACAAGCATATCCTCAAGATAAGGCATATAAACATTCATCTTGTAACGCGCTATGTGTTGGATAATTTTCTTAAAATTATCGAGCGTTGAAACCTGTCCCCGGCTTATATCATCACTAATTCCTCTTACGTTCATATCCGGGGAATCCACAATTTTTAAGAGAGGCAGTTTTTTATCGGCAGCCTTTTCTAAAAGTTGAATTAAACTCATTGCGCCGTAAAACAAACCCCGCGGGGTTAAAGCTTCAATGGTTATCTCTTTTTTTG
>JAIOIM010000399.1 GCA_019912505.1 Ignavibacteriaceae bacterium | reverse complement strand
TTTCTGTTTGGCAATTTTTATTATATACCATCTTGGATAATTAGAAACCATGACTTTCCCACAACCTCTAAATATCGGGGATATTTATTTACAGCCTCTGCGTAACATGAGTTAATAACAGTTGGCTATGTATGCCCCAGTGCATCAACCGGTTCCATTTTAGATGCTTTGTAAGCCGGTTGAAAGCTTGCAAGTATTGAAATGAGCAAAACTATAATCGTTGTTGAAATCACTTCGCCAACCGGTATACTTGGATTGAGCGTCACGTTCATTTGTCCAAACGTAAAATTAATATTAGTCATCAACAAAAGAGTCCCAACCGATAGCACAATACCAACAATAGTGCTTAACAAACCCATAGCAAAACCTTCTATAATAAAGAGGGATAATATTTTACTCGGCGGGGTTCCGATTGCCGCAACTGTTCCAATCTCGCTGATTCTTTCATAAACCGACATCGTCATTATGTTCAGAATACTTACGAGCACAATAGAAATTAAAATAAATTTAACAACGAAAATGAGAAGATCAACAATGCGGGCTATACTTGCAAAAGGTGAAAGCTGTTCCCACGTGTGAACCTCAAACTTTGAATTTGGCTGAACATATTCTTGCTTTAACTGCTTATACACATCGCCAAGTCGGTCAAAGCTTTTTAGATGTATGGATATTTCCGCTATATCCGGTCTGTCCATTCTTAAAAGCTGAGTTGCATCATTTATGTGAATGTAGCCGTCTTTACCGGCTGGGCCCAATACATTTTCCATCATCGCACCGATGTTTAAAGTAATGCCGTTAACCGAGCCGTCTTTGTTTGTTGCTACAAGAACAACCTCATCGCCAACCTTCAGAGATAGCCCCTTCATAAGATTTTCAGGCACAAGTATTTCTCCCGGTTTTATAAAATGTGCGGGATCGGCAACGGTTCCTTTAATTCTCTTCACAAGATCCGGCACTGTCTTACTCTCCATTTCTGGATAGATTGCAGTCAAACGAATATTAGAAGTCTGTGCATAATTGCTAATCATCGCACCAAATTTAATGCGTGGACTGTAACCATCAATCTCAGGCATCGATTTCAATTTTTGTTCGACTGATGCAAGTTCTTGCGCCGTAAAACTAATATTTAACGGAAGATTATCAATTGATTCTACATAACCTTTTTTATGAATCTGCATATCTCCGAGTGAAGTATTTGTAATGATTCCTATCATCTGGCTTTTGAATGCAATAGCTAACCCGCCAAACACAATTACCAGGATAACGCCAAAAGCAATTAGAGAAGAAGTAAGAATTGTTCGGCGTTTATATCTAAACAAATTCCGTATTGCAATTTTTATAAGATTTTTCACGATTGCCTTTTAATTTTTTGTTTTAATTTCTTGATTAACAATAGCGCCATCTTCCAGCGTATATATTATTTCTGCTTCATCCACAATTTTCGGGTCGTGTGTTGAAAATATAAAAGTTGTACCGAATTCCTTTTGCATTTCGTGCATAATACTAATCACTTTGAAAGCAGTTTTATGGTCAAGATTAGCAGTCGGCTCATCTGCAAGTACAATTTTAGGATTTGTTACTAAAGCACGCGCAACAGCAACACGCTGCTTCTGCCCGCCGGAAATTTGATTTGGATATTTATTTTTCTGATCGAGCATACCAACTTTGTCAAGTAAAGTAAAAATACGATCACGGCGTTCATTTATTGCAATATGCCTTAGCATCAAAAGAGGATATTCAACATTTTCATAAACCGTCAGCACTGGAATCATATTAAAATTTTGAAAAACAAAACCAATTGTGCTTCCTCTAAAGGCGGCTGATTGTGTACGGTTGAGTGTTGCTATTTCAACACCGTTTACAATTACTTTCCCTTCGGTGGGTTTATCGAGCGAACCGATTAAATTAAGAAGCGTAGATTTACCGCTGCCCGAAGGACCAATGAAAGAAACAAACGCACTTTGCTCAATAGTAACAGAAAGACTATTGAGTGCAGTTACTGACACTTCGCCTGTCTGATAAACCTTTGAAACATTTTCTATTTGAATAAGACTCATATTTTTTCCTATTTTAAAATTGTACTGAAAGACCTAAAATCGGAAGTATTCCAAAATCATAACGTGGAGTTGTGTTTACTAAACCGGCTGCATCAACCTTTGAAGAGTATGAAAGAATATTTTGCTGGGCATAAACATTCCACAAATCAAGATAAGCGGTCAGTGTCCACGTGTCAAAACGAAATTTTTTATCTAATCGAATATCGAGTTTATGATAATCCGGCAGCCGTGAAGAATTGTAATCACCATCTACAATGTAGTAGCTGCCCGCTTTAATGGAAACGCCTGCCGCTGGAGTGTAAGGGCTTCCCGAAGCATACTGAAATTTAACGCCAAGCTGCCAGGTATCTGATAATTCTATTCCGGCAATAAGATTTATAATATGCGGTCGGTCATACTCAAAATAATAAGTTGGAAGTCCCGGGGCATCTCTACGCTTCGAGATTGAATATGAATATGAAGCACTGCCTACAATTCCATCTGTCAATTTTTTTTGAAGCGAAAATTCAATTCCCTTTGCAAAACCATCACCGCTATTTGTTAATACCTCGGTCGTATCATTTTCAACAAAGATATTTTTAAGATCTTTATAATAGAGTTCGACTGTAACTTTTGTGTCTTCGGCTAAAAGATGATCAACACCAACAATATAATGCGTTGAAAGACCGCTCCGCAAAGACGTATTCAGCGGGTCTAGAGCAATTTGATACGAGGCAGGCGTTTGATAAAATTTTCCGTAAGCAGCATTGAACGAAGTTTTTTCGTTAAAATTATATGAAAGAGAAATACGCGGACTAAAATTACCTTCTTCAATAAAAGAAAAATAATCGTAACGAAGCCCAGTGGTAAGAGCGATTTGTGAAATTGGACGCCATGTGTTCTGCAAAAAGAAAGATGCTTTATTGCTTACTTCCGGAAGGAAAGAAATTGATGATGCAGGTATGAACTGCCCTGCGCGTGTTGTATCTGCGGGCTTCCAGGTAATATGTTTCAAATCTATAAAACGAAAATAAGCACCGGCTTTCAATTCTAAACTTGGAAATGGAAGATATGTAATTTCATTTTTGAAATCGTAGCTGTTCTCTCTAATATCTTCGCCGCGAAGCGAGCGATCTGCTTCTGTGCCTTGAAGTGTGTTCCATCCATTTCCGGAGAAAGATAGTGTTGTTAGAGAAAATGCTTTCGGCGAAAAAAGATACCGCCAATTAATGCCAAACGCTGTTCCATAGTCATCGCGTGTTAGATAATTATATTTAGTATCTGTTGATTCGTGACTAGTCTTTCCGTTTCCGCCTGTTGTCCCTTCCCTGGAAATTTGATCTAAATAGTAAAATCCTACTAAACTAATTCTATTCTTATTATCTAAATCATAAGTTATTTTACCTACGGCATCATAATATTGAGGTGCCGCAGGACGATTAAGAATTGAAGTTAATAAATCAAAAAATCCCCGACGCGCAGAAAAAATCATTTTTCCGCTGCCTAATGCCGGTCCGTCAATCATGGCACCAAAGCCGCCAAGATTTACATTTACATCAGTATTATACAACTCTTTATTTCCATCAACTAAAGACATCTCAAAAACGGACGACATTTTATCTCCATACTTAGCAGGAAAACCACCGGTCATAAAATCAACTCCTTTGAGCAAAGAGGGATTTATTATACTGATAATGCCCATCGACTCACCCGAACGTGCAAAGTGAATGGGATTATAAATTTCAATATTATCGAGCAGCGTTAAATTTTCATCCGGACTGCCGCCCCGAACAATCAACTGCGCACTCTTGCCGCCTGCTGTTGCAACGCCGGGATGCGATTGCATTACACGAAAAATATCTTCAGCCGAACCGGCAGAACGGCGTATCTCTTGCGGAGTAAGGGAACGATGACTAACAGCTTGCTCTGTCTGCTTCTGGAAATAACCGCCGGTAACTTTAACCTCTTCCAATTCAAACTGGGAGGGTAAAAGTTCAACGTACACCGTTGTGTTCCGGGATTGTATTACACCTATATCTACCTTTGTTTGTGCGCTATATCCTGTATAGGAAACCCTGAGTTGATAGACTCCGGGTGGAACATTGTTGATAAGAAAGTATCCTTTGTCATTGGATGCTGTACCAAAGTTAGTTCCGACAATTGAAACATTGGCATAAAGAAGAGGTTGTTTTGTAACCGCATCGCTTACCTCACCGGAGAGGGTGCCTGTATTAGTCTGAGCAAACATACCGGAGGAGAATGTTGTTAGAAATAGTAAGAATATTTTTATTAAGAAAGTCTTACATATATGTTTCATTAATATTAATCTACGTTTTTATTGTTAGATGCTTAATATTGAGCTTTGTAGAAGATAAATAGTTAAAGTCCGTTATTCGGCATACTATTTATTCATTCCACTCCTTTTGTAGTATGACTTTCTTTATGAAAACCTGAGCGTTGAATTTTTTGTTCAACCTATGAATATGAAAATCAATCTGCTGTTTTCAAAATAATTTATCTGTTATCTTTCTGATGCAATAAACTGAAGGAAGGTTCACTGCTTAGTTTTTTTAAAAATTCATTTTTCAAAAATTTCTTCTTTCCTCAGCCCTTTAATTATGGTCTAAATCTTTTTTTCAATTCAGATGTTTAGTTGTTATGAAAATGCAATCAAAACGCATGGTCAACATACATCTGCGTAAAAAAACCTTCTTTGCTAAATGCGCCATCCAATCTTAAGATTAAGTTGTTCATAAAAAATCTAATACCCCCGCCAGCGCTCCATTTCATATCTGTATGTAAAGTGGAGATATTCCATTCGGGTGCAACTCTGCCAACTTCTGCAAATGCAGCTAACTGCAGCCAATGCACATTTAGTTTTTTAGTAACCGACCATAGATTGAATGGATTCCAATCAATAATCTGTCTGTATTCAGCGCCATAATAAATTGCGGCTCTATCGTTAAAGCGTCCTTCGTAAAATGCGCGGAGTCTATATCTGCCGCCAAGATATGCGCCCGTATAGGGCGGCGGACGATGATATTGTTTAATTAAATTTCCAATCGTATCCGTTCCAACAATATCATAGCTGTCCCATGTAAGAGTGTTAACAGTCCAGAAATCTATTGCTAATACTTTTGGCAGAGAATTTTTATTGTTAAGCGGCAGATACCATCTTAAATCAGTTTCAAAAACACTCCAGGGCGCCATAGTATCAAACCATCCGAAGTCTCTCCTAAAAGTAAATTTCTGATAGCTTCCGCGTGTAGGATTTACATAATAATCAGTATTCTCTCTTGTTAACGCAAATTCAATTCCATTAGTAGCAAATGCAACCCGTTTTCTATAGAATGGTTTTATATCTATAAAAGTTCGTCCACTTACAAATGGATTCCAGTGTGTGCCACCCATTTCACCAGATTCTAAAATTCCGTTTTTTAATTTTGGCGAAAAGAAAACTTCATCTTTACCATGCCCAATCGGTAAAAGAAATCTAAATTTAAGCTCATACCATTGATCATTCCCGCTCACTTCCATATTGTCATTTTTGTCAGATTCATTACTGCCTGCTCGGAGTTTAGTATCATTTTCATATGACGTAGTGGGCGGATCTTTATACATATTTATTACTCCGAAATATCCGCCTAAAATATCCGGAGCGATATACAATCTTGGTAAAAACGGTAAATAGAATTCTCGGATTTGAATAAAACCATATTTAGTTCCATTAGTACTTATCAGCCCACCTGCATAGAGCGACATATTTTTTTGTGATAATCCTTGCACACCAACAAATCCGCCGGCTGCCCAACCGAAAATTTCACTATATAAAGCAAAAGGAAGAATCGAAATGGTGACGTTTTCGTCTCCGCCTTCGTCATTTATATTTATAGATTGCGGGAAGGAATTACTTTTAAGAATAATTACTATAATTAATAACATATATATCGTATGGGTTTTCACTTCGTAAACAAGTTATCCTTAATTATATTTTTTAGCCGGATGCTGATGCAAATCAATTTTACGATTTAATAGTTCTCTTTAAACCAAAACGGTATTTTATTCATGTTTCATTTCCCAAATATTTCTTCTTTACTCAGCCCTTTTAATTCCGGTTTTTCAATCTTTTCAAATTTTACCTTTTGTTCATCGGTAAGTTTATCTTCAATTTCTTCTAGTAAATCTTCGATATCGCTTGCTCTGCCGTCGCGCCCTCTCTTTACACTGATTTTTTCAAAGAAGCCGGGTTCATCATCATTCTCTACTCGTTTCTTCAACTCTGCAATTATTTTTTTATCCTCTTCAAGAATTGCATTTATTTTTTTTACATTTTGCTTTACAAGTTCATACTGTTTTTCCGAAAGGGATAAGTATTCTTTCGTTTTTTCCAGATTGGTAAGAGATACTTTATTCTGTGCGCTCATAAGCGGTACAAAAAGAAAGAATAGAGCGAAGGCAATTTGTTTTAATTTCATCGGATAATCTTTCATTTAATAGTTTATATATTTTTAGATTTTAACATCTCCGGTTTACCTGTCTTCCATATAGTTATGGTAACCGCAAACCAGATCAATGACCTAATAATCATAGCATTTACGCTATGCGCTGCAACCGCACTGTTTGAAATATAAATTATCAAAACAATAAACAATACTGTAAGATGTGCTGCTGCCACAAGCAGAGTAAATCTTAATGCCTTTGTTAGATTTATCCAGATAATTACACCAACAGCTATTCCTACAAAACCCATAATTATATTGTAAACAAGCAATGGTTTTAGCACATAATAATCCGGTTGAGTAATACCAAATAATACTTGTGAACCTTCCACGATTGTTAAAAGGCTGAAGACAACAGCAACAGTAGCCGCTATTTTTTTTAAGATAATTTTATTCATAAAAATATTTCCTTGATGTTGTTTTTAGATTATTTGTTTTATATAAAATCTTAATGCTGTGTTTGTATCCTGAGTATTAGGGAAATGTTTATAATCGCCATAACGTTCGTATAAGATGAAATCTAAACCCAGAAAGTTTTTTTCAGATAATTGATAGTTAAGCCCGACATTCATCAAGCCAACAAATTCTTCACCATCAGCTCCGCTCAGTGTGTGGATCCAATATCTTTTGTAGTTAGCATAGACATCGCCAAAGTTTTTGAAGGCAAATTTCACTCCCAGTTTTCCGCTTGCACCCGGTCCTAAATTGTAATCTTTCCCGGCTTCTGTGGCATAAGCAGAGTTTGTTCCGCCCATTAATATTGCAGATAGCCCGGCATAGTTTTGCATCGAGACCGATGATGATAACGGAATTGTATTTATGATTTGTCCGGTAACGCTTGTTGCTGAAAGTTTGTAAACGGTGTTGATGTGAATATCTATCTCTTTATAAATTCCGATAATATTTTTTGAGTTTTCAAATAACTCCAATTTACTATCCCAGAGTACACCGCTTGCAAATATTCCGACAATATTATCACCGGGCGCAATGTTTACTTCGGTGCGCAGGGTAAAATAATCGAACGGGTCTTTGTGCTCGGTAACCGCAAATTGATTTCCATAATCTAAATCAGCTCTTAGAGTAACATAGGACTTACTTTCGTTCATCTTACTGCTGATAAAAACATTATGAACTCCGCTTGCAACAATCACATCAAATTTAGAACGTTTACCCGCTGTACCGGTTTTCCACATATCGCCTCTAATCATTCTGTTTAATCCTTGCATCGGAGAAATAAGAGTTGATGAGAATTCTCGTAAAAATCTTTCGAAGCCAATAGTGCTTTCGTCAATTATTAGATTTGATACTCTAAAAGAAATTTCACCTAAAATTATTCCGCTTACAGGTGTATTAACTATATCATTGTATGAAGGCGGTTCAGTTTCCATAAAATACTCCCACATTAAACTACCGCCAAATGCGTATGGTGCGGATTCCCAAAATGTAAGTCCGTTAGACCGGGCGATATTAAAATAGTTGGAACCATGATACGGATGCCAGAATTGATTCATTAGATAACCATCTACATCCCAAACGAACCCAGTCTCAAAATTATTCTTTATCGTTTCCATGCTGATATTCGACCAGCTTTCTCCGCTCAAATATCGGTGAAAAGCCCAAACGCCCATGTTCAAACCAACAACCTCAACAGCCGGGAGTAAATAATTTTTTTCAATCAAAATGCTTTCAGAAAGAGAATCGTTTTTTACGAAATTACTTTGTTTAGATAAACCAGAAGGAAGTGAGTTGTAATTTACAACCTGCGCCTCTGATTTTGTGAACAGCATCAGGCTGGCTATGAGCGTTAAAATGATTGACGATATTTTAATTTTATTGTTCATAATAATTTTTAGAACACCTATTCATTTTTATTCATAAATTTTATCAGCAAAATAGAAATTGATGGTTTGGCAATTACATCATGCGGAACATTTGCTTCTATCGTAATAAATGTTCCCGGGTTTAATTCAACTGATTTTGAATCTTCCCCCTCGCCTACTATCAACTCACCGCTACCGGCGATACATTGAATTGTAATCGGTTCTGCTACCGAGTGAGATGCAAGTTTCATTCCGTTTCTTAAAGTAAGCTGTGCAATCTTTCTCAGTTCGTCTTCAAATAGCAGCTTTACTTCTTTATCTTTTCCCGCATCTATTTCGGTTTTGTATTCAAGAACTTTAAAATCTTCTTTATCTTGTGCTAAAGTTTCGTTACTCAGAAAGGCAAAGCTGAGCATCATCAGAAATAATAAAGATGAAAAAATTTTTAAGAAAGAGTTTTGTTTGTTTTTCATATTGGTTTCCATTTTTGTTTTTATAATTAATCTATTTTTTTACTGAACCGTAAAGAACTCATAATTAAAAGTGCCGCACCCATCCCGAAAAGTATAAGCGTTTCTAACCACAGAGATGAGAACCCAATTCCTTTAAGAACTATACCGCGAAGAATAGTTATGAAATATCTCAGCGGAATTAAATAGGTGATGTATTGTACCACTTTAGGCATATTCTCAATCGGAAATGCAAAGCCTGATAAATATATCATCGGCATCATCAATGCAAATACTGAAGCCATCATTGCCTGGTTCTGTGTTTTTGAAACTGTTGACACAAACAAACCAAGCCCTAAATTTGAGAGTACGAATAGAAGAGCAGTAAATAACAAGTATAGTTTATTGCCTCTTACTACAATTCCAAACCACTGAGTCATAATAACCATCACTATTACCAGCACTACAAATCCAATCAGTGTAAATGGAATTAATTTACCAACCAGCAATTGATATTTTTTTATCGGCGTAACAATTAATTGTTCAAGCGTGCCAATCTCTCTTTCTCGTACTATTGCCATTGACATAAGGGATAGAGTTGTAATCATTAATATTAGTCCCATAATACCCGGTATCATATAATTCCGAGTTTTCATTTCCGGGTTATACCAAACTCGTACTTCGGGAACGATTGAGCCAGCAACCGGAATTTTTATACCATATTTATCTTTTGTTTCTACTACAACTTTTTGTGAAAAACGATTTGTAATTCCCTGAATATAACCAAGTGAGATTGAAGCCGTATTTCCATCAGAACCTTCGAACAATGTTTGAATCGACACAGTTTCACGTCTGTTTAATTTTTTTTCAAAGTCCTTTGGAATTACAATTCCAACAATTGTTTTTCCATCGTTTATTAATTCCGTCACTTCCTTATAATTAGATGGATAATAATCTATTGAAAAGTAACCGGACTCCTCCAAGTTTCTGATATATTCCCGGCTTGTAACTGTTTTATCCTGATCGAAAATTGTAGTGTGAACAACATTAACATCCATATTAGCCCCGTAACCAAGAAGAATTAGTTGCAGAATGGGCGCCATAAAAACTACAGCAAGCATTTTTTTATCCCGCTTGAATTGAAGCAGTTCCTTTATTATGAATTGAATTATAGTTTTCATTTTTACAATCTCATTTCTTTATTCTTATTTAATAACTTCACTACGCAGCCTTTGCCTTCCTGTCTATTATTGTTGCCAAAGCGATAAATATTATTCCGAAGATCAACAGATATACTAATTGGTCCCAAAAAGCTGATAGAC
>JAIOIM010000398.1 GCA_019912505.1 Ignavibacteriaceae bacterium | reverse complement strand
CATAAAACGTTTCCAAAAGCTTATGCGTTATAAAATACGCGAGATACTTCTCGTTTCAAGTTTATACGATTATTATTTATTTGAAGAAGACGGACGGCTTTACGATTTAATACGGCAGGAGTATCAGGTTTTAAATTTAAGTCAAGCTCCCGAAATAACCCATGTAACTACCGGCGCCGAAGCGATAGAGATTGCATTGCAAGAAAACCATTTCGATTTGATTATATCAACACTACACATTGAAGATATGCACGCCGTAAAGTTTGCTGAGCTTTGCCGGGAGAAAAAAATTGACGCGCCCATTATATTACTTGCCTACGATAACCGTGAACGAAAAGAGCTTGAGTTTAATCATGATACATCGATATTCGACCGTATATTTATTTGGCAGGGTGACTATAGGCTGCTTATTGGAATTATAAAATACATTGAAGATAAACTAAACGTAGAAAATGACGCCGAGTCTGTGGGTGTTCAATCGATTATTCTTGTTGAAGATAATGTAAAATTTTATTCCTCATATTTACCGCTAATTTATACCGAAATCTTCAAACAGTCGCAGCGGCTTATTTCGGAAGGTATAAACCTAACGCATAAATTTTTAAGAATGCGTGCGCGCCCTAAAATACTTTTATGTACAACATACGACGAAGCATGGGGATACTTTGAAAAACATAAAGCAAATATTTTGGGCATTATTACGGACATTAATTTTAAACATAATGGAGTAAAAGACCCCGAAGCCGGGATAAAATTTGCAAAAGCCGTTAAAGCGGTGCATAAAGATATTCCGATATTACTTCAATCTAGTAATGCCGATTTTGCGGCTAAGGCTTATGAAGTTGGGGCTTCATTCCTGCAAAAGGGCACTCCTCGCTTGCTCCACGAGCTTCGGAATTTTATGATGAACAATTTCGGCTTTGGCGATTTTATTTTTCTTACTCCCGATGGGATTGAAGTTGGGAGGGCAAGTAACCTAAAGGCTCTCGAAGAACAATTGATAAAAATACCTGATGAAAGCGTAATATTTCATGCAGAAGGAAATCATTTTTCTAAATGGTTAAAAGCGCGCACTGAATTTTGGCTCGCTAATAAAGTTCGTCCACAGCAGGTTAGCGATTTTTCATCGGCGGGTGAACTACGCGATAAGTTGATTTCATTGTTAAGAGTTTATCAAGAACTTCGACAGCGTGGAATAATAACTGATTTTGATAAAGAGTCTTTCGATCCTATAAATAGTTTTGCGCGTATCGGCTATGGTTCGCTCGGCGGTAAAGCCCGCGGTTTGGGTTTTATAAAT
>JAIOIM010000397.1 GCA_019912505.1 Ignavibacteriaceae bacterium | reverse complement strand
ATAAATTGTTTGTTAAAATATTTGCATTAAAAGCTAATTTTTCTTAACATTTCCCGTAAAGATTTGTGGGTAATATTTTAATTGTGTTACCTCATTAGAATTTAAGAATAGTTTATGACTTTATCTATTAAACAACAACTAATTCACATATCTTAAACTTATTACAGGAGGATCTCGCTATGAGAAAATCATTTCAAATTCTTTTTACACTTCTGCTAATTTTCTCTTGGTGCAGTTTATTTGCCCAAGATAAGCTACTTGTTAACGAGAATAATTCTAGCAAAACCACTATGATTGATACATGGAAACCGCTAGATTATCATTCAGAGGGTACCAACGCCATTTTCACAGATGATATGAACGGAGATAATACAGTACCAGGTATTCAAGCAAGAGGTTGGTATTTCGATGATGTGGATGGAGCTGGACTTACAACTACATTTCAGGGTAATTCTACAGTTTTTGCTGCATACGAAGGACCCCCAGAAGGATATCTTGGTGAAAATTTTAATGGTGCTTTTAACGGAGGTCTGCTTATTGATCAATGGCTAATCTCACCGGAGGTTAGTGTATCAGCCGGGGATACTTTAAAGTTTTGGCAAAGATCTCCGGATGCAAGTTTATATCCGGATCATTTACAAGTTTGGATATCTACAACAGCAGGAACAACTGCTGCAGCCTTTGATGTTCAGATTGGAGCTTTCGATGGTTCAACAACGGGATGGTGGCAATATGTGCAGACTTTTCCTGCAGGTGGTACGGTTAGATTTGCAGTTCGTTATTATGTTACAAATGGAGGTCCAAATGGAAATGAATCTGATTTTATAGGCTTGGATTACTTCGAGGTTGTTTCAGGTGGTCCTCCTTGTCCGGTTGGTGTTGCTATAAACCCAACTCCGACAGATGGAGCTACAGATATATCACTTAACCCGGGTAATGCTACTTGGGTAAACGGTGACCAAACTACTCAAGTAGAAGTTTTCTTCGGACCCGCAGGAAGTATGGCTTCAGTTTACAGCGGTGCACCGGTTAGTTCATATGCTATTCCCGGTCCGCTACTTTATGCTACAACTTATAATTGGAAAGTTGTTTGTAAAAATGATACATGTGCCGGCGCACCAGCTGCAACATGGTCATTTACAACTTTGGATGATCCAAATTTAGTTACCGTTTTTGAAGATTACTTCGAAAATGGTTCTACAAACTGGACAATTACAAATGACGGCGGAACGTGTGTATGGCAGGTGTTTACACCTCCTTACCCAAATACTTATGCTATGCCTAATATAAGCGGCGGAGTATTTGCTGCCGATGCTGATGAATGTGGAAGCAGTTCAACTCTATTATCAACCACTACATTAGCAACACCCTTGAATCTTTCTATGTATCAAACAGCAATGTTATCATTTGATTCACACTTTAATGCTTTAGATGTTGATGATAAAGGTTATGTTGATGTTAGTATTGACGGAGGCACAAACTGGGTTAATGTTTTAACTTATAATGGTGTTGATGCTACCGCTCACGAATCAATTGATATT
>JAIOIM010000396.1 GCA_019912505.1 Ignavibacteriaceae bacterium | reverse complement strand
TCCCGGCATCTCGATACTTTTTCCCTCACGTCTGTTCGGGAAAAAACTCGATGACCTCACATCTCATTTAAATATAGGTGGCTGAGTGTTCCGGCTGCCGCAATACCAAATAAACACAATCATACACAGCCGGAATGTAGCGAAGCCACCGGACACGATTAACATCCAAAAAACCAAAACTTATCCGTGCGAATCCGCGTTGTCAGTGTCGTCCGTGTGCTATTTTTGCGTAGGGTAAATGGCACGCAGATTTACGCTGATAGAGCAGATGTGCGCTGTACTATTTAAAAACTCATCCGTGTAAATCCGTGAAATCCGTGTCTGCTCGACTCCGGCGCGGTTGTCTGAGTACTATTTTTGGCAGAGTGTTAATGTCTCGCGGATAAACGCACGAACTCACCCCCGTCCCTTTTCCTTTATCCCCAGAGATGCACTTTACAATTCAGCAAGTTCGTTTCGACAAGCTCAACGCATCGCAATGCAAATTTCTCCTTTCTCCTTTTTCCTTTCTCCTTTTTCATTACTTCCAATTATAAAAGCGCCGAAAGTAGTTCATTATATTTTTGAAGTTTATCTTCCCAGTCTTTTTGTTTCTGCCGTTCTTTTTCAACAACATCGGCGGCGGCATTGTTTACAAACTTTTCGTTCGATAGTTTTTTGTTGATGCCTGTAAGCGCACCCTGCAGTCTGTCAATTTCTTTTTGAAGTCTGCCGCGTTCAACATTAAGATCAATTAACCCTTCAAGCGGCAGATAAATTTCGCATCCTTTTATTACGGTAGATGCGCTCGCTCCCGGTTTGCTAAGGTTTTCGTCAACCGTAATTTCCTCAACGCGTGCAAGTTTTTTTATGTAATCAATCTGGTGCTGTTTTACTTCCTTCGATTTCATAAAAGCTTTTACTGCTTTCGATGGCGGTATATTCATCTCGCCGCGGATGTTCCTTATTGCTGTAATAATCTCCTGAACAAACTCCATCTCTTCTTCAGCATTCAAGTTTATAAGCAATTCATCAACAACAGGGTAAGCCGATGTTGATATTGATTCGCCCTCTTTTCGTTCTTCAATTAAATGCCACAACTCTTCTGTAATAAACGGCATAAAGGGGTGTACAAGTTTTAACAGGTTTTCAAACATCGTAAGAGCGCGTGTAAGCACCGCCGCTTTTACTTCATCTTCAGCGGAGTATAAACGGTTCTTTGCCAATTCAATATACCAATCGCAGAAATCATTCCACGCGAATGAGTGAATAAGTTTTATAGCGTTGTTAATTTCAAAATCATTCATTGCTTTGTTTAGCTGTTTTAATGTCTGGTTAAAGCGGCTCAACATCCACTCATCGGAAAAATCGATATGTTTATTTACAAGTGCTTTATCTGTTTTTATATTCTGTGCGTTCATCAAAAGAAAGCGTCCGGCGTTCCAAAGTTTATTGGCAAAGTTTCTCCCTATCTCGCATCTTTCGGTACTGAACATAACATCCTGCCCGAGCGGTGCAAGGAAGATAACAGTAAAACGGAGCGCGTCGGAACCGTAATCACGAATTACTTCAAGCGGGTCTGGTGAGTTGCCAAGCGACTTGCTCATCTTGCGCCCCTCTACATCGCGGATTATACTTGTAAAGTAAACATTCTTAAACGGTATTTCTTTTTTGAAGTGAAGCCCAGCCATAATCATACGCGCAACCCAGAAGAATATAATATCGGGCGCGGTAATCAGTGTATCGGTAGGGTAATAATATTTTATTTCTTCATCGGTTTTAAATACATCGTAAGCCCAAAGCCAGCTTGATGCCCATGTATCTAACACATCGTTATCCTGCTTTAGGTTTGATGAACCGCAGTGGGGGCAGGCGGCGGGTTTTTCAATTGAAACAATCGGTTCGCCGCATTCTTTTTTTGTTTTATCTTCGCAATACCAAACAGGTATCCGGTGTCCCCACCAAAGCTGACGCGAAATACACCAGTCTTTTATATTTTCCATCCAGTGGTCGAATGTTTTAACCCAATGAGCGGGATAAAATTTTATATCTCCATTGTTAACAGCGTCAATAGCGGGCTGCGCGAACTTTTCCATTTTCATAAACCACTGTTCGCTTAAATATGGCTCTATCGGTACGCCGCCCCGTTCGCTGTAACCAACTTTATTTTGGTAGTCTTCTGTTTTCAGCAGAAGTCCGAGTTCTTCAAATTTCGCTACAACTTTTTTACGTGCTTCGTATCTGTCTAAACCCTGATATTCGGCGGGTACGTTTTTGTTTGTTGTGGCGTCTTCATAAAAGATATTTATAAACTCAAGATTATGACGGTTGCCCATATCGTAATCGTTTACATCGTGCGCCGGGGTTACTTTTACTGCGCCTGTACCGAATTCGAGATCAACATATTCATCGGCAATTATCGGGATTTCTCTTCCGACGATTGGAAGTATAATTTTTTTACCAATTAAATTTTTGTAACGTTCGTCATTCGGATTAACTGCAATAGCGGTATCGCCAAGCATTGTTTCCGGGCGTGTGGTTGCAACCGTAACCAATACATCCGAATCTTTTACGGGATATTGGAAATACCAAAGTTTGCCGTTAACGGTGCGGAAGTTTACCTCTTCATCACTTATTGCCGATTTTGAAGCGGGGCACCAGTTAACCATTCTGTAACCCCGATAAATTTTCCCCTCGTTATACAATTCAACAAATGTTTCGAGAACCCGTTTGTAATAAGCTTCGTCCATCGTAAAACGTTCGCGCTCCCAGTCGCAGCTAACGCCCAGTTTTTTTAGCTGCTGAATAATTATACCGCCGTATTTTTCTTTCCAGACCCAGCAGTATTTTAAGAACTCATCACGACCAATTTCTTTTTTGTCGATGTTTTGTTCTTTTAAATAATTGATAACTTTTGTTTCCGTGGCTATAGAAGCATGATCGGTGCCAGGCACCCAGCAGGCGTTGTACCCCTGCATTCTTTTCTGGCGGATTATAATATCCTGCAGCGTGTTGT
>JAIOIM010000395.1 GCA_019912505.1 Ignavibacteriaceae bacterium | reverse complement strand
GTCTAATAAGGTTGTAAACGGTTACGCCACGGCGCACAGGTGAAACCGTTTTAGATTCTCTATCTTTTCTCATTAACCCACGACTTAAGTCGTGGGTTAACAACAACCTAATATATACGAAACCGTTTTAACGGTTTATATTTCTATCTCAAATTGAATTGCTGACCTTTTTAGAATAGACTCATTTATAATTCTTTTACAAGACCGGAATATTTTCTTTCAACTTTAAAATTAAAACGATAAAAATATTCGGGGCGGAAAAAGCCGGTGGTAATATATTTTATATGTTCGTCCCGTAAACGGTTAAATAACTCATTCATTAACCCTTCGCTAATACCTTTGCGGCGGTAACGATTGGAAACAACAATTTTTTCCATATGCACCATCTCTTCACTCGAAATGTAATAATACAAACCGCCTATAATATATCCTCTTTCGCTTAATGCAACCAGAAAATGATGTTCGGGTTTGAAATTTACAATCAGATTTGTTTCAATAAACAATTGGTGAAGTTTTGAAATTTCTTTTGGCGAAATTGGATTTCTTATCATATAAGTATTTCCGTCATCATCATGCATATGAACCACAAGATTGGCAGCCATTGCCGACTCTGATATTGTTTTCAATAGTGTTGCTGAGTCTGTTGGTTTTAAATGCGGGAAACTTAAACGCGTTAGAAAAAACTTTTCCTTTTCCGAAAGTTCAAATTCATTTTGAATATTTGCTATATGCCGCAGCAATTCTTCTTTTCCAATTTTGTTATTACGCTGTTTTATTATTATTTCTTTTAATTCTTTTCTTATCTTCTCATCGGAATCAAAAAAAGCAGTGCCTAGAAAAAATTGTGTTCTTGTTTCCGGCTGCTTTTCTTCGAGTTTATACATATGGTAAGTTTCGTAAAGCTCGTATAACATTTCTGCTTGGGCACCGAGAGCCGCATCATAGTTTATTTGATACCAACGGTGGAAGCGTCGGACTGCAAAGTAAAGCTGTTGGGGTTCAAAGCCTTCCGATTCAATATGAGCAATAAAAATATCCAGCTCGGTTTGCAGAACTTTATCAGGATCGTAATTATTGATATCGGCTTTCAATTTTTGTAAAATTTCAATCCCGTGTTCCGTCCCTTCCACTTCGATAATCCCGGCAAATACAAAATTCCAGATTGTGTCTAATTGTTTGAAGTCAAATTTCGATTCGCAATAAGAAATAAAGTGGTTCTTAAAATTTATGATAAACTCAGCAAGCTCTTTTGATTGAATTCTTGCTTCAATTGATATAAGTCTGCTGCCGGTTTGATAATCGTGCGCAGGTACAATTATAGCAGCCGGGCTTGGGTTTTCAATTTGATAATTGTAACCAGTCATTTTCCAAAACGAATAATAAACCGAAGCCGCGTTCCACACAAAAAACAGCCATAGGTGATGAGCCTTTAACTCTTCTTCAGGCACCCGTTTTTTAATTTCGCGTAGAATTAACTTTTCAATATTATCGCCGGATACAAACTCTTCTGTCCAGATTTCATGTTCTTCCCAATAACCCCCGAAGTCATCGACAATTTTGGTATTTTCAATTTGTGCGCCTGCTGCAATCAGCCAGCCAAATTCTTCCATCATATTATCGCGCGGCAGGCATTTATTTATTTTTAAGTTAATATCAAATGCGCCCTGAAAACGGGTTTGTATAGAAACTCTAAACACAGAGCGGGTTGGCGTCTCAAATAGTTTGCTCACCCATACTCCGTGAGGCAGAATATTGTTAAGTGTAACCATAGTTCCGCCTGAAAATAAAAATACAGCTTCACGAAGAAGAGGCGAAGTGACGATGCCTTCTCTTATTCTTTTTTTATCTGCTTCGTCAATTTCGGGTTCGAATGCAATTACATCTTTCCAGCGGTATTCTTCGCCCGTTTCCAAATCAACAGCTACTGTTTGATTTGGACCCAGCCAATTTCTAAAACCTTCACGCAATTTAAATTGCGCCTGATCTGCAATAACCCAAAGTTCATGTAACTCGGCGTTTACTTTAAAATGCAAAACGGTTTGTCGTATTCGTTTAAAGACTGCCGGGTGATGAATTCCATAATAACTAAGTAAATTAAACAAGAAGGGGACGGT
>JAIOIM010000394.1 GCA_019912505.1 Ignavibacteriaceae bacterium | reverse complement strand
ATATTCATCTGCTTCGCTTACATGGCAAAAGTAATTGCACCGGGTACATATTCTATAAAAACTTGTCGATATTTTTTCATTCATACTTTTTCTCTTTCAGTTATACCCAGTCTGTTTTTTATACAATTACATCGTAATGATTTACAAGAATACAACTTTAAAACGAGCCTTACATCTTATAAAACAATCGTTGTACCAAGAAAAAAATTAATATTTTGTAAGAATTTTGTTTTAATTAAACAATATCTTGCTTATTTTTTGGATGGTTGTAACTCTTGAAGGCTACACTGATATACCAAGAAGCAACAAGTGCAAATGAAATTTTCTTTAAAAATAATTTTTCTGTCTTTAATAATTTCAATATTCTCATATCCGCAGAATATTAGAATAAAGCTTGACGAAATAAAAAATCCTTCTGACAATGTAATAAGGGTGTTGGACGGAAATTCATTTAATGATTTTTGGTTGACTGACGCCAACGGAAACCTTTTTCATTTTTTTCAGAATAGCTGGAAAAAATTTGACGGACCAAAGGGATTTATCTCAAATACTTCAATCGTCACTTCCGAGTCCGATACCATTTTTTTAATGATGTCATGGGATAAAGAGTGGCGCACTCACTTCTATAAATTTGCCGGAGAAGGTTGGACTAAACTGCCATTTATTCATCCCCTGCCTATACAGAGATTTGTAAAATACAATAACAAAGTTGAATATATGATAGGAAACTTTGGCTCACTTATAAAATATGACGAACATAATATTACCATTATAAAAACTCCGATAGAAGAACACCTAATATGTGCGGTTGCCCAATCGAAGGATATTGTTTGGATTGGAACGCAGGGTAACGGGGTTTTGAAATATGACGGCAAATCTTTTAAAGCTTATAAAATCAAAGATCAAGAAAAAACATGGATTGTTGCAATATGGATTTCAGAAAAAAAGAATATTTTTCTTCAAACATATCATAACGAAATATATACACTAATAAATGACTCATTCATAAAAGTTGATAATAGGTTTGACGGCAGCGCCAAGCCTATAGAAAAATTTGGTTTTGTTTTATATTCAAATTCCGGTATGCAAAACTCGTTATCTACATTTTACATCCCTAAAGAAACTGATGTTAGTTCTACTGCCCGACTAAAAGACAGCACTTATATTTTCGGTTCCAGTACCGGCAAACTTTACAAAGGGAAACAAAGTAAGCAACTTTTTTTTTACGACCTGGCAAGTAGTTTTGGCGTTGCAGGCGATGCACGCAACCAGGTAAATGCAGCGGCTTTCGGCGATTTAAACGGCGATAACAGACCCGAATTATTTATTCTTAATTCAGGTTATACAAATAATTTAAAAGTTTTTTTTAATGAAAACGACCAAACTTTTCCCGATATAACTGCTTTAACTGGATTAAACAATTTAGCAAAAAACTCGGCTTCATTTTATCTTTCGGATATTAACGAAGATGGAAAGCTTGATATTGTCTTTATGAATTTAATAGACGGGCGATGCCAGCTTGTTACAGCCGAATTAAAAAATGATTATTTCTTTTCACAAAAACAGACAATTGATTTCCCTTCCCCATATAATGTTGTTTCACCAATTAATATTAGGTTTACCGATATCGATACAGACGGTGATCTGGATATAAATATAGTCCGCTATTATGGTGACGATTTACTTGAGGGAAGTTCCTTTTTTTTAGAAAATAAATCTTGGGGAAATTTTTCTTTATCAAACAAAAAGTTTGACGATTTACTTTCATGGAACACTCAATCAATCTTTGCCGATTTTAACGGTGATGGGAAAAACGATTGGTTTGTATCAAACAAGTGGCGTAAAGATCAGTTACTACTAAACCGAGGCGGAAAGTGGGTTGCCACAAATTTTTCCGATCTCACATTCGACACTTTAAAATATGTCAACACTGTCGGTGGCACCGCAATCGATTTTGATATCGATGGCGATCTCGATCTCTTTCTAATAACAGAAGAACACATAGTAAGGATTTTGAAGAATGACGGGAAAGCAAATTTTACTGATGTAACAGATTCTTTAATTCCCCCATCTATATTTGAAGAAGGAACAAAAGCAGAGTTTAAACACATATTAAATACCGCAGATTTTAATAACGATGGTTATCCCGATTTATTTTTGACAATTTTTAATCATAACCTTTCTCAAAATTTCCTGCTGTTAAATCGCCAGGCAAAATATTTTGAAGATGTAACAGAGTACGCAGGTGTAAAACTCCCTTATTCGAGCGGGGTAATTTGTGCAGATGTTGACGATGACGGCGATATAGATATTTTTGGTTTTGGAAAAGGACCCAATAACCTCTGGATAAATATGACTGATGATAGCAATTTTATAAAAATTGTTCCCGAAGGTGTATATTCAAATAGAACCGGTGTTGGAGTTAAAATATGGGTTTATGAGTCGGGGCATTTTAACAATCCTGCATACCTGCGTGGTTATACTCAAACCGGCACATTAGATTTTGGATATAACCAAACAAATGATGACGTGGTTCATTTTGGCGTTGATGCAGCAAAAAATTACGATTTAAAATTTCAGTTTCCGAACGGGACAATAAAACGACTTGATAATATTACTGCAGGAAAAACAATCACAATTTCCGAAACCGATAAAATAACCGCCTCATTTTATTTATTGCCGGGTAAATTAATCCGCTATCTGCGTCAAGAAGAAGTAATATTTTATATAATTTCCTTTTTAATTGGAATGGTGA
>JAIOIM010000393.1 GCA_019912505.1 Ignavibacteriaceae bacterium | reverse complement strand
CTACAGATAGCGCAGGCAGTTACTCATTATCACTTCCAAATAATCATTATTATATAAAATATAGTTACGTTGGTTTCGATGCCGTTAAAAGAGAAGTTCTTCTTAACGGAGGTAAGCTGCGAATAGACGTTTTAATGTATCCGGTGGTAATCGAACAGCCCGAGATTAATATAAGCGGGATGCGAAGTAAGGAGAGTCCGGTAAAACAACAAATAAAGGAAAAAGACTTTGACAGGATTCCAAATCTTTTTTCAGATGTAATCAGAAGTGTAAAAATATTGCCGGGTGTAACATCGAATAATGAATTAACAAGCGCGTATAATGTCCGAGGCGGTAATTTTTCTGAAAATTTAATTTATCTTAACGGCTACGAAATATACAGACCCTTTTTATTGCAGCAGGGAATTGAAGAGAGTCAGTCTATAATAAACCAGGATATGGTTGGAAATCTTGTCTTTTATAACGGTGCGTTCCCAGCAGAGTTTGGTGATAAAATGTCATCGGCGCTCGAAGTTAATTACAAAAAAGGGGAGCAGGGAACTTTGAAGGGAACAGTTCATGCATCTTTATTAAACCTTGGAGTTTCACTTAGCGGAGGTTTGAAAAAAATAAATTTCTCAACTGGTTTTCGTTTTGCTTATCCTTCAATGTTTTCAAAAGTTCTTCAAACTAAAGGAAATTATAACCCGCAGTTTAAGGATTTTCAATTCTTCACAACTTATTTTATCTCTAATTCTTCAAACATTGAGTTGTTCTTTTTATCTGCAAATAATGAATTTGATCTAACTCCCGATACATGGCGCGGACATTTCCAAGTAAGCCGGGGCGATGTTAAAGAAGTATCAATTGAATATACCGGGGAAAAGATTTATAATTTTAATACATCACTAACGGGGTTAAAGCTTAACTCGGAACTTTTTGATAATTTTAATTTTACAACATCGGCGGCATATTATATAAATAAGGAAGCCATTAATAAAAATATAATCAGCAGTGTTTATTTTTCGGATGATGGTTATAACCCAAACGATGGGAGGGAATATCTGAAATCGAGATACGAAAAGAATAAAAACAACTTAAATATTAACACAGTTGAGCTGAAGTCTGAAGCACAATACAAATATTCCGTTAATACATTTCGCTTGGGGATGGAATACCGGACATCCAATATGAAAAACATATTAAATGAATCAAATTATGAGCAGGGCAAAGATTCTATTTTATTTGCGCCGGAAAACTTAAATATAAATCAAAATATTAATTACAATTCCATTGCCGGCTATCTTCAAGATGATATTTATTTTAATGAAAAATTAAAAGTGGTTTTGGGTGTGCGTTATTTGAAATATTATTTTACAGACGAAAACCTAATAAGTCCGAGAGCAAGCTTAACCTATACATATTCGGGTGAAAATTCTATAAATATATTATGGGGTTACTACTATCAGCCTCCGTATTTTTATGAAGTGCGTGACAAAGAGGTTTACAAAGATCTTCGTTCACAAAAGGCGGTTCATTATATTTTTAATTGGCAGGTTGTTTTTAATCGCGGGATGAAATTTACAACTGACGTTTATTACAAACAGTTGAGTAATTTAATTCCATATTACTTGGACGACTTAAAAATTGTTTATTCAGATAAAAACAATTCCGAAGGTTATGCTTACGGTTTTGATTTACAGTTTGAGGGAGAATTAGTTAAAGGTATGAATACGTGGATCGGTTACAGCTACCTTAACACAAAGGATCGCAAAACAGAGAAGGGGAGTATTTACCAGCGGCGGCTGCTTGATCAAACTCATACAATAAGAATATTTTTACAGGACAAGATGCCGAAAATCCCAAGCTTGCAGTCGCATGTTAATTTTATGTTCGGCACAGGTTTTTTATTTCATCCACGTAAAACTATTTACGACGAATCTGCAAAAGAATATCACATCGTGATTGACTATGACAGAGTAAAGGAATACCCCTTTTATTTTAGGGTTGATATGGGGCTGACGTATAAGATGAATATAGGCGGCAGTAAAAATATATTATTTACCGCAGAAGTATTTAACATTTTTAACAAAAACAATATCGCTTCTTATTCATGGTATCACGTATTCCCTGAAACAACACAGCCAATTGCCGTACCTAATATTTTTTCACCGCGGTTTTTTAATGTTGGGGCAGAATTTAGTTTTTAAGTTAAACGGCTTCATCAGAATAAAAAAAAAGAGTGAAAGTACAAAACTTTCACTCTTTAATAATTAGCTAATTAACTGATTTGTTTTGCAAATCTACTTCATCAAAAGCATCTTTTTTGTTATGACTGTTTGATTTGCAGTTAACCTGTAAATGTATGTTCCGCTTGCTAAGCTGCTGCCGTTAAAATTAACAGTATAGCTGCCTGCGTTTTGATATTCATTAACTATTGTGGAAACATTTTCTCCAAGTACAGAAAATACTTCGAGAGTAACTTTTGAATCCTGTGGAATTGAATATCTGATAGCTGTTGTCGGGTTAAACGGATTTGGATAATTCTGTGTAAGTTCAAATTCTATTGGTGTAGATACATCTACTACAATGATATTTGAATATGAGAATGTTCCATTA
>JAIOIM010000392.1 GCA_019912505.1 Ignavibacteriaceae bacterium | reverse complement strand
GGGGCATGCCCCGTCTCTACGATATTTTTTATACGAAAAAAGTGAATAAAAATGGAAACAAAATTTAAAAAAGCATCTGCCGGAAAACGAGGAAGCGATGTGCGTTCCGATTGTTTTATTGAAATTGAAATAAAAAAATCTGGCGGAATAAAGTTAGATATTAAAAGCAAAGTTGAGGTAATGTATGGCGAGTTAATTCGTAAACAAATTACTGAGATGTGTGATTTTTTTGAAATAAAACACGCTTCAATTTTACTTGAGGATAACGGCGCTCTCCCTTTTGTAATTGCGGCAAGATTTGAAGGAGCATTGAGAAGAATTAATCCTTCGCTTACCAAACAGTACCTTCTCCCTTTCAACGAAAAGAATAAATACAAAACTGCAAAAGATAAACTTCGCCGAAGCAGATTATACATGCCGGGCAACGAACCAAAATTTTTTATGAACGCGGGATTACATGGTCCCGATGGAATTATTCTTGATCTTGAAGACAGTGTTGCCCCATCCGAAAAAGACGCTGCGCAGATGATTGTACGCAATGCCTTGCGGACAGTAAACTTTTACGACTGCGAGAGGATGGTAAGAATCAATCAACTACCGCGCGGTATTGAAGATTTAAAATACATTGTACCGCATAATGTTCACGTTATTTTAATTCCCAAATGCGAGTCTGCAGAACAAATTTTACAAGTGGAAGAAGAAGTGAACAAACTGAAACTTGAGTATAATATTAAAAACAACATCTACTTTATGCCGATAATTGAATCTGCATTGGGAGTTATAAAAGCTTTTGAAATTGCTTCGGCATCAAAACATAACTGTGCACTCGCAATTGGTTTGGAAGACTATACAGCCGACATAGGAACACAAAGAACAAACGAAGGAAAAGAAAGTATCTTTGCCAGGTCAATGTTAGTTAACGCAGCAAAGGCTGCCGGCATTCAGGCAATTGATACAGTTTTCTCCGATGTAAATGATATGGAAGCGTTAAGAGAAAGTGTTGTGGAAGCGAAAGCGCTTGGCTTTGAAGGAAAAGGATGCATCCACCCGAGACAGGTTCAGATTGTTCACAAAGCTTTTGCACCGACAGCAGAAGAAATTGACAGAGCAAAAAAAATAGTTCTCGCTTTTGAAGAAGCGGAGAAAAAAGGTATCGGCGTTGTTTCACTCGGCAGTAAAATGATTGACGCACCGGTTGTAAAAAGAGCACAAAGAACAATTAAACTGGCAAAGTTGAATAAACTGCTGTAGGAAGTTAATTGTGTAATTGCTTAGTTGTTGAATTGTTGAAATGAATTTTATTGTTATTTTTGATTATTAATGGATGCAGAAAAAAAATATTTAAAGTTAACTGAAATCGAAGCTTATAATCTTTCGTTTAAATTAGCTAATTATGTATTGGAAGTAGTTTTTAAATTGACCCCTTTTTTAAAATGACTGTGGGGTTTCAATTTGTAAGGGCTATCGACTCCGTATCAGCGAATATATCTGAAGGATTTGGTCGATTTAACAAAGGGAATAAAATCAGATTTTATAGAATGAGTTTAGGCTCAATTTAGGAAAGCCTTGATTGGACAAAAAAATCGGAGATACGGCATTTATTGTTACAAGAACAACCCGGATATATTATTTCTATCCTAAATGTTCTTCCAAAGTCAATTTATAACTTAATAAAATACACTAATGAGGAATTGAAACTTTGAATAATGTTTTATAACTGAGTCTGGTCTAAAAAGATCAAAAATTCAATTTGAGATGGAAATATAAACCGTTGAAACGGTTTCGTATAATATTAGGTTGTTGTTAACCCACGACTTAAGTCGTGGGTTAATGAGAAAAGATAGAGAATCTAAAACGGTTTCAACCGTTTCCAACCTTTTTAGACCAGGCTCATTTATCGAACAGAAACTGTAATATAAATTCCCATTTTTTTTTAGTTGGATTTGCTAAATTATGTAATACATTTGTTATCCTGCTTTGAATAAAAATTATATCATCAAGATATTGTTTTATTAACAAATTCAATATCATTAAAACAAAAAATATAAATTTTGAATAACTATAAAATAACATTAAGCTACGATGGAACTTTATATGCCGGTTGGCAGATACAAAAAAACGCAGTTACTGTGCAGCAGAAAATATCGGACGCATTATCTGTTCTGCTGAAAGAAAAAGTAAATTTAATAGGTTCCGGCAGAACCGACTCCGGGGTTCACGCAATAGGACAGGTAGCCAATTTTGTAACCGGCAATGAACTTGACTTGTACAGGTTTACCTATTCACTAAATTCAATGCTGCCGAGAGATATTGCTATAAAAAAAATTGAAAATGTTGAGGAGTCGTTTAATTCCCGTTTTGATGCCAGGAAGCGTAGTTACTTATATTTTATTGTAAAAAATAAAAATCCTTTCTGGGATAAATTCGCGTACCGCAACGGTCGTAATTTTGATGTGAATTATTTGAACCGGATGTGCAGATGTTTTATCGGTGAAAATAACTTCACATCATTTTGCAGAACACGTTCTGAAACAGAAAATAAAATTTGTTTTATTTACGATGCCTTCTGGCGGCGGCAAAACGATTTTCTTATTTTTAAAATTGAGGGGAGCCGTTTTTTGCATGGTATGGTTCGCGCTATAACCGGCACCATACTAAACGCAGAAAAAAACAATTTAGATGAAAGTTACATAAAAAATATTTTAATAAGTCGAAACCGTGAGGCGGCGAGTGAATCTGTGCCTGCACATGGTTTGTTTTTATATAAGGTGAAGTATTAGAGATGATAAATTTTGACGGAAAAACTGTTCTCGTAACCGGAGGTTCGAGGGGCATAGGAGCGGCGTGTGTTAAAATGTTTGCAAAGCAGGGTGCAAAGGTGGCGTTTACTTATTCATCAAACAAAATTGCGGCGCAACAGTTAGTTGATGAAATAGGCAGCGATAAAATAAAAAGTTATCAGTTCGATCTTTCAGTTGAAACCGACGCGGCATTCTTAATAAAAAAGATAACTGATGAAATAGGCGCGGTTGATATCCTAATAAATAATGCAGGTATCTGGGAGCGCTGCGAAGCCGATACAATGAGTATTGAAAATTGGGAAAGAACAATTAAAATTAATTTGACGGGAATGTATATATTTACAAAAGCGGTTCTTCCCTATATGCAAAGAAACAAACTCGGTAAAATTATAAATGTAGCTTCAACAGCAGGGCAAAGAGGAGAGGCAAATTACTCACATTACGCAGCTTCAAAAGGAGGGATAATTTCATACACAAAATCGCTTGCCTCAGAGTTTGGAATGTATAACATCAACACTAACTGTGTGGCGCCCGGCTGGGTTGTTACTGATATGACGGTGGATGTTTTCTCTGATATTGAATTTGCTGAAAAGGTTAGGAAAGAAATCCCGGTTCAAAGAATTGCAACGGCTGAAGATATTGCCGCACCTATTCTATTTTTAGCGAGCGAAATGGCAAGACACATAAACGGCGAAATATTAAATGTAAACGGCGGCTCCATTCTATGCGGTTAATATTGTGGTTTTGCTGATTGGATTAACACAACTCTTTTCTGTTTAAAATTAATAAGGAAAAATGATGGAAGTACTTGCTTCGCTTCATGCCAAGATAATTCATTTCCCGATTGCGTTTTTGATGTTATACATATTATTAGAGTTTCTTGGTGTTACATTTAAAAGAGACTTCTTTTCAAAAGCAGCTCATTTGCTCCTTTTGCTTGCAGTTATTACAGCTCTTTTTGCGGTTTTTACAGGCAGTCAGGCAAAGGCGCTTGCCCAGAAATGGGGAGCAGGAGGGGCGGTAATTCCGTTAAATGCAATTGGTGAGCATGAGCAGTACGCAACAATTATTCTTTGGTATTTTGCGGTTTTATTAGTGGTGCGGAGTTATCTGGTGTTTAAGAAAAAATTCAGCGGGGTTTTTAAATACGGCGTTCTTATTTTAGCGTTTATCGGCGGATACCTTTTGTATGAGACCAGTGAATATGGCGGTAAACTTGTTTACAAATATGGTTTGGGTAC
>JAIOIM010000391.1 GCA_019912505.1 Ignavibacteriaceae bacterium | reverse complement strand
GTTTAACAGTTTTCGGCGGTAGCCTTGGTATCGGTAAACTTGCAGCCGCAGCTATGGAAGCTAGTGGAAGACAGCCCGAGGCTGCCGGTCCTATCAGAACTTCTATGATTATTGCTGCTGCTCTTATAGAAGGCATGTCCTTTTTTGGACTTGTAATCTGTATTCTTTTAGCAGTTAAATAAAATTTTAACACTGATGGAGTTTTTAAAACTCCATTTTATTTTTCACGAATAGGAAGTTATTGATGTTTGCTGATATGATTATTGGTTTGCTTGCGCTATCTACAACTGAAGGCGGCGGCACTTTGCTTGATGTAAACCCTGGTCTTATCGTATGGACAGTAATTACATTTGTTCTATTGCTTTTGATTTTAAAAAAGGTTGCTTGGAAACCTATTCTTGCTGCTCTTGATCAGCGCGAAAACGCTATAAGAGAGTCGTTAGAAAAAGCTGAGAAAGCCAAAGATGAAGCTAATTTGCTTCTTAAGCAGAATGAAACTAATCTGCTTAAAGCAGAGGAAGAATCTCAAAAAATTATAGAACAAAGTCGTCAGTACGCTGAGAAGTTAAAAGCACAAATGCTACAGGACAGCAAGGCACAGGCACAGAAAATAGTTGAAGATGCTGCCGCTGAAATTGATAGAAGAAAAGAAGCCGCGTTTGATGAATTGAAAACACAAGTTGCAGATATTGCTATAAACGCCGCTGAAAAAATTCTTAAAGAGAATATTAGTTCTGAGGCAAATAAAAAACTTGTAAATAATTACATAAGCGAAATAACTAAGAACTAATAATGGCAGAGCAAAAAGTTTCAATAAGGTACGCGCAATCTTTGCTCGATTCGGCAATGGAAAAAAACAATCTTCAACCAGTTTTTTCCGATGTTGAATTGATTTTATCATCACTAAAACAGAGCAGCGAACTTCGCCTGGTTTTAGAAAACCCTGTAATTAAATCCGAAACAAAAATTTCAATACTTTTTGAAATCTATAAAGGAAAAATTACAGAAGAAACTGCCGATTTTTTAAAATTTATTGTCGATAAAAATAGAGAAGATTTGTTGCCGAGCATTATGGAGAAGTTTATTCAGCTTTATAATGAGCACTTTGGACTTGCTGATGCAGAGGTACGTACCGCTTTTAATTTTTCCGATGATCAGAAGAGTACATTAAAAGCAAAACTTGAAAACATTATTAAGAAAAAAATTAAGCTTAACTTCCGAATTGACCCGCAGGTGATTGGCGGATTTATCGCGCGTGTTGATGATACTGTATTTGATGCATCGGTTAAGCATCAATTAGAATTATTGAAAAAACAATTTATCGAAGGCGGAGCTTCGTTAAATTAATAGGAATTAAGAAGGAATAAAAAATGGCTGAAGTAAGACCAGACGAAATATCTGCGATACTTAGAAAACAATTATCCGGTTACGAAAATGAAATAGACATTTACGACGTTGGTACCGTGCTGCAAGTTGGCGATGGTATTGCCCGCGTTTATGGTCTGTCAAAAGTTATGGCAAGCGAGCTTGTTGAGTTTCCGAATGATGTTTTCGGTATGGTTCTTAACCTTGAAGAAGACAGCGTTGGCTGCGTTCTTTTTGGCGAGTCGCGACTTGTAAAAGAAGGCGACATTGTAAAAAGAACAAAACGTGTAGCTTCCTTGCCTGTCGGCGATGCAATGCTCGGCAGAGTTGTTAACCCGCTTGGTATTCCTATTGACGGTAAAGGCGTCATTAACACAGATAAAATTTTGCCAATTGAGCGTAAAGCTCTTGGCGTTATTCAGCGTCAGCCGGTAAAAGAACCGCTTCAAACCGGTATAACGGCTATCGATGCTATGATTCCTATTGGCAGGGGACAAAGAGAACTTATAATTGGCGACCGTCAGACGGGTAAAACTTCAGTTGCTGTTGACACTATCATCAACCAAAAAAATACCCACACCGAAGAAGCAAAACGCCTCGGCGTGAAACCGGTTTACTGTATTTATGTTGCTATCGGACAAAAAAGTTCTACCATTGCTCGTGTTGTTGCAAAACTTCAGGAACATGGCGCAATGGAATACACAACTGTTATTTCAGCATCAGCATCCGAACCTGCGCCGTTACAATTTATTTCTCCCTACTCGGGCGCAACACTTGGCGAATATTTTAGAGATAACGGAAAACATGCGTTAGTTATTTTTGATGATTTATCAAAACAAGCAGCTGCTTACCGCGAGCTTTCTTTACTTTTAAGAAGACCTCCCGGACGCGAAGCTTACCCCGGCGATGTGTTTTATCTCCATTCGAGACTTCTTGAGAGAGCATCAAAATTAAGTGATGAATTGGGAGGCGGAAGTTTAACCGCGCTGCCAATTATTGAAACCCAGCAAGGCGATGTTTCTGCATACATTCCTACTAACGTAATTTCAATTACCGATGGTCAGATATATCTTGAATCGAACTTATTTAACGCAGGCGTAAGACCTGCTATTAATGTTGGTATTTCTGTTTCCCGCGTAGGCGGTAATGCTCAAATTAAAGCGATGAAAAAAGTTGCCGGTAGTTTGAAACTTGATTTAGCGCAGTACAGAGAGTTAGAAGCCTTTGCAAAATTTGGTTCTGATCTCGACAAATCAACACAGCGTACACTTGCAAAAGGCGCGCGTCTTGTTGAGTTGTTAAAGCAGGGACTTTACAGCCCAATGCTTATTGAAAGACAGGTTGTTATTATCTATCTTGCAATCAACGGGTTTTTAGACGAAGCAACTATACACGATGTAAAACGTTTTGAAAAAGAAATTTTAGAATATATTGCAGTAAAATACAATCATATATTTGAAAACATAAAAAAAGAAAAACAACTTTCGGATGAAACAACAGCCGAACTTAAAAAAGTAGGCAGCGAGTTTTTCAGAACATTTAAGAAAAGCTCCTAAAGGATAGAATGGCAACTTTAAGCGATATAAAGACGCGGATTAAAGGCGTTCAAAACACGCAGCAAATTACAAAAGCAATGAAGATGGTTGCAGCCGCAAAGCTGCGCCGTGCTCAGGAAGCCGTAACTAATTCCCGCCCGTACGCGCGCCAAATATCTATTCTTCTTTCGCATCTTGTTTCAGATGAATCTAAAGCTGTTAACCCATTTTTTTTGGGAAGAGAAGTTAAAAATATTGCGGTTGTTGTTGTTACAGCCGATAAAGGTTTGTGCGGAGCCTTCAATACAAATTTGATAAAAGAAGTTACCCAATATGTCGCGGCTGTAGAGCTCGGTGTTAATACGCATTTAATAAGCGTCGGCAGAAAGGGTTATGATTTTTTTCGCAAAAGAGATTATAATATTGCCGGTAATTATTCCGGAATTTTTCAGTCATTAAAATATGAGCAAGCTCTTGGCATTACTCAGGAGTTAATTGATAAATTTTTAGACGGTACTTTCGATAAGGTTGTTTTAGTTTACAATGAATTTAAATCAATAATTCAACAAAGAGTAGTTACAGAACAATTTCTTCCGATACCCATTTCTGACGAAGGGGAAAAAGATACAACCAAGCTTCCCGATTTTATTTTTGAACCTGACCAAAAAGCGATATTTGAATATCTTCTACCTAAGCACTTAAAAGCGCAGATGTGGCGCAGCCTTCTTGAGTCTAACGCCTCTGAGCAGGGTGCAAGAATGACGGCAATGGACAACGCTACTACTAATGCTAAAGAACTTATACGAAGTTTGAATTTGACGTATAATAAGGAAAGACAAGCCGCAATTACTAAAGAAATTTTGGAAATAGTTTCCGGCGCAAACGCATTAAGGGGCAATTAAGTTCTGAGTTACTTGCATAAAACAATCATTTTTCTATATTTACGGTTACTCAGGTAAAGATGTTTGAAGATTTAACATTAAAACTTGATAAAACATTAAAAAGAATTACCGGGCAGGGCAAGTTAACGGAAAAAAATATTTCCGACACCCTGCGCGAAATTAGACGCGTTCTTTTAGACGCCGACGTAAATTATAAAGTTGCAAAAGAGTTCATTGAAAAAGTATCGCAAAAAGCTCTCGGTACAGAAGTAATTACTTCTATTACCCCCGGGCAACTGATAACAAAAATTATTTATGATGAGTTAGTTGAATTGCTCGGCGGTTCTTCAACTGAAATAAAAATTAATGCACAGGGCGCTACTTCAATAATGGTTGTTGGTTTGCAAGGCTCCGGTAAAACTACTTTTTGCGGAAAACTTGCTAAAAGTTTAAAAGCAAACGGACGTAAAGTGCTGCTGGTAGCTGCTGATGTTTACCGACCCGCCGCAATTGAACAGCTAAAAACTTTAGGCGCGCAAATTTCTGTCGATGTATTTTCAATTGACGAAAAAGATGCGAGGAAAACTGCTGACGAAGCATTATCTTTTGCCCGCGAAAAAGGTTTTAATACAATAATCATCGATACTGCCGGACGATTGCATGTTGATGAAGAGATGATGAATGAAGTAGCCGATGTTAAAAATTCGGTTAAACCTTCGGAAACTTTATTTGTGGTTGACTCAATGACCGGGCAGGACGCAGTAAACTCGGCAAAAGCATTTAATGAACGTGTAGATTATGACGGCATAGTTCTTACAAAATTAGACGGTGATGCCCGCCGCGGTGCGACGTTATCGATACGGCAGGTTGTTGGTAAACCTATAAAATTTATCAGCAGCGGCGAAAAGTTAGACGCTCTCGATAAATTTTATTCAGATCGGCTTGCGTCCAGAATTCTCGGCAAAGGCGATGTAATTTCGCTTGTTGAAAAAGCTCAATTAACCATTGATGATAAAGATGCCGAAAAGTTAGAAGAGAGATTACGCAGAAATCAATTTGATTTTGAAGATTTTCTTAAGCAAATTAAAGCTATAAAGAAAATGGGTTCTTTGTCTTCGCTCCTTGGGATGATTCCCGGGGTTGGAAGTCAACTAAAAAATACCCAAATTGACGATGGGGCTCTTATAAAAGTTGAAGCAATTATTAATTCGATGACCATCGAAGAGCGGCGATTGCCGAAAGTATTAAACGGCAATCGGCGTAAACGAATTGCAAGAGGAAGCGGTACTTCCATACAGGATGTTAACCGTTTAGTGAAGCAATTTAATGATATGAAGCAGATGATGAGCAGGCTTACAAAAGGCGGCAGGTTCGGTAAATCGCTTGGTAATTTTAAATTTAATTGAAATAATATCTAATTGGAGGATATAAAAACTTGGCTGTAAAGTTAAGATTGAGAAGAATGGGAAAAAAGAAACAACCTATTTATAAAGTTGTTGCTGCAGATTCCAGAGCTCCTCGCGACGGTAAATTTCTAGAGGCACTTGGTATATACAATCCGTTAACCAAACCTCATACTGTAGAAATAAATGAAGTTCGTGCTTTATATTGGTTAAGCGTTGGCGCCCAACCAACAGATACTGTAAAAAGTTTATTCAAGCAAAAAGGTATTACCCTTAAATTCGACTTGAGTAAAAGAGGTTTATCTGAAGAAAAGATAAACGAAGAAGTTGGTAAATGGGAAAAAATGCAGGAAGCTAAAACCGGCAGAAAAATTAAAACTGCTAAACCGGAAGTAACGCCGGAAGCTGCACCGGTAGTTAGTGAACAAACTGTAACAGAAAAAGCCGAAGAAGGAATTTCGAGTGAAGATAGTACGGCAGAAGTAACGGGTGCTGCTTCTGAAGAACAAACTCCTGAAGAAAAAGAATAATATTTTTTCAAGATAATTGTTCTTTCTGTACATAATTCAATTAGCTCCCATACTCTAATTAAGGAGACTTCTTTCTATGAAAGAGTTCATTGAATTCATAGTAAAACATCTTGTCGATAGCCCGGATAATGTAGTTATTGAGGAGAGAACGCTAGACAATCATAAAATTGTTTATGTTCTCAAAGTTAATGCTAATGATATTGGTAAGATTATCGGGAAACAGGGAAAAACCGCCCAGGCAATGCGGACACTTCTTACTGCCGTTTCGGCTAAAGAAGGGAAGAGAGCTGTTCTGGACATACAAGACTAATAAAGATGAGCTTGTGCCAGAATATTTCCTGATTGCAAAGATAGATTCTGTTTACGGAAAAAACGGATTTGTAAAGATTTCTTCTTATACCGATTTTCCTGATCGTTTTAATGATCTTGAAAAAGTGTATTTAGATTTTTTTGATGATAAAAAAAAATTTTTAATAGAAGAAACAAAACAGATAAAAAACTCGATCATCTTAAAGTTTAAAAACTTTGATAATGATAAAGACGTTCAGATTCTTATTGGAAAAGAAGTTTTTGTTGAGGGCTCAGACGTTGTAAAATTGCCAAAAGATTATTTTTTTGTCCATGATTTAGTGGGCTGTAAAGTAATAAAAGAAGGCGTTAAATTTGGCTCTGTTATCGATGTTCTTAATTATCCTGCAAACAGCGTTTATGTGGTTAAAGACATTAACGGACTCGAGGTATTAATTCCGGCTGTAGCGTATTTTATTGATGATATTGATATCGATAAAAAAATAATTATTCTTAAGCCCGGCATAAATTTATATGATGATGAGGATTGATATAATTTCGGCGGTACCCGATATTTTCGACAGCCCTCTTAATTCAAGTATTTTGAAGAGAGCGCAAAACAAAGGTAAAGTTGAAATTGTTATTCATAATCTTAGAGATTATGCTTTTAACAAACATAAGCAGATTGACGATAAACCCTTTGGCGGCGGTGCGGGAATGGTTTTAAAACCTGAACCGTTTTTTGAATGTATTGAAAAACTGCAAAGCGAAAGAAAATATGATCAAATTATTTTTACTTCGCCCGGCGGAAAATTATTCAATCAACAAACAGCAAAGCGGTTATCACTTTCAGGCAATATTATGTTTGTGACCGGTCATTATAAAGATATTGACGACCGTGTAAAAAAATCTTTTGCCACCGAAGAATTATCAATAGGTAATTTTATTTTAACCGGCGGCGAGCTGCCTGCTCTTTTAATGATTGATTCAATAATTCGCCTTATCCCCGGCGTGTTAAACGACAGTGAGTCGGCTTTGGACGATTCATTTATGGACGATGAAACAATTGAAGCACCAGATTTTACACGACCGGTAGAATACCGTGGAATTAAAGTACCCGAAGTTCTCCTTTCGGGCAACGATAAAGAAATAAAAAAATGGAAAGCGGAGCAGTCAAAAATATTGACTGAACGTTGGAGAAATTATAACAACTAGCGGAGATGAAACAATGGCTAACTTAAGCAAAATACTACCTGAGCAAATGACAAATGAGTACCCTCTTTTTGACGCGGGCGATCATGTTAAGGTACATGTTAGAGTAATTGAGGGAGACAAAGAAAGAATTCAGCCCTTCGAAGGGGATGTAATTAGCGTTAGAGGCGGCGGATTAAATAAAACATTTACCGTAAGAAAAGTTTCCGGCGGAATTGGTGTTGAGAGAATTTTTCCTTTCCACTCACCAAAAATTTCAAAGATAGAACTTCTTAAACAAGGTAATGTAAGACGAGCAAAACTTTATTACTTGAGAAATCTTTCAGGTAAAGCTGCAAGAATTAAATCAAAAGTTTAATCCTTCCTTTACAATTATTAAT
>JAIOIM010000047.1 GCA_019912505.1 Ignavibacteriaceae bacterium | reverse complement strand
AATTAAGAATTAAGAATTAAAAATTATTGTTTGTTGGAGATAAGATGAGTGTAGAAGCGAATAAAATAATTTACTCGATGATTGGCGTGAGTAAGTTTTATGATAAACGACCGATATTAAAAGATATTTATCTCTCCTATTTTTATGGGGCAAAAATAGGTGTACTCGGGTTAAATGGTTCCGGTAAAAGTTCGCTGTTAAAAATTCTTGCCGGAGTTGATAAAGATTTTAACGGTGAAACAACGGTTGCTCCGGGTTATACTATTGGAATGCTTGAGCAGGAACCTAAACTTGACGATAACAAAACCGTACGCGAAATTGTTGAAGAAGGTGTTCAGGAGGTTGTAGATGTACTGCGCGAGTTTGACGAAATAAACGGAAAGTTTGCCGAGGAAATGACTGCCGAAGAAATGGATGAACTACTTGCGCGGCAGGGAAAAGTTCAAGACAAACTTGATGCAATGGGTGCATGGGATCTCGATTCAAAACTTGAAATGGCGATGGATGCGCTGGGATGCCCTCCCGGCGATACACTTGTAAAAGTACTTTCGGGCGGAGAAAGAAGAAGAGTTGCGTTGTGCCGTTTACTACTTCAAAAACCGGATATACTTTTACTCGATGAGCCGACAAACCATCTTGATGCTGAAACTATTTTATGGCTCGAAGCCGAATTAAACCGTTATCCCGGCACTATCATTGCTGTAACGCATGATAGATATTTTCTTGATAACGTAGCAGGCTGGATTCTTGAACTTGACAGAGGACAGGGCATACCTTACAAAGGAAATTATTCTTCGTGGCTCGAGCAAAAAAAAATTAGATTGCAGCACGAGGAGAAAAAAGAAACAGAGCGACAAAAAACTCTTGAGAGGGAATTAGAGTGGATTCGTATGTCGCCGAGCGGCAGGCATGCAAAATCAAAAGCGCGTATTACTTCTTACGAAGAAATGTTAAAAGAAGAAAAAGACAAACAGAAAAAAGACCTCGAAATTTATATACCTGCAGGCCCGCGTCTTGGCGGCGTTGTAATTGAAGCCGATAATCTATCAAAAAGTTATGGCGAAAGATTAATTTTTGAAAATATAAAATTTTCACTTCCACCGGGCGGTATTGTTGGTATAATAGGACCAAACGGTGCGGGTAAAACAACTTTATTTAGAATGATCGTTGGACAGGAAACTCCCGATTCAGGTACATTTAAAATAGGGGAAACCGTAAAACTTGCTTACGTTGACCAAAGCAGGGATGTGTTGATTCCGGATAAAACAGTTTGGGAAACAATTAGTGAAGGTAACGATACTTTTCAACTTGGTGAGAAAACTATGAACAGTCGTGCTTACGTTGGACAGTTTAATTTTACCGGTTCTGAGCAGCAGAAAAAAGTTGGCGTGCTTTCCGGCGGCGAAAGAAACCGTGTGCATCTTGCAAGAATATTAAAAGAAGGCGCAAATGTTATTTTGCTTGATGAACCCACAAACGATCTTGATGTAAATACAATGCGCGCGCTTGAAGAGGCTTTGCTGAACTTTGCGGGTTGTGCTGTTGTAATTAGTCACGACCGCTGGTTTCTCGATAGAATCTGCACACATATTCTATCATTTGAAGGCGACAGCAAAGCTGTTTGGTTTGAAGGCAACTTTTCTGATTACCAGGAAAACCGCCGCCAGCGTCTTGGCAAGGATGCCGATATTCCGCATAGGATTAAATACAAAAAATTGACGAGGTAGGATTTATATCTATACGTTGGAAAATAAATATTGTGTTTCTTTTCCGATGCAGAACAAATATTGAATTTTGCGAATCTATCGAAATTATTATAAATTTAGCAAAGATAAAATGAGTTATACAAATGGAACTATCATCAAGAATAACTATCAATGAGAAAATATGCGGCGGCAAACCTGTAATAAGAGGCAAAAGGATAACTGTTCAAACGGTAATAGAATTTTTATCAGCCGGAGAAACCGAAGAAGAACTGCTTAAACAATATCCATCGCTTGAACCTGAAGATATAAAAGCATGTCTGCTTGTTAATTTATTTTTTATCTTGTAAATTATCCGAAGAAATAGCAATCAGAATAGCTTTTTTGTATAAATATTATTTTTAGAGGATTTATGACACGCATAATATTAGAACCAAAAAATAAAAAGGATGTACTGTTAATAAAAGAATTAGCCGAACGATTAAATATTAACTGCTACCGTCAATCCATCTACTTTGTTGGCAATGCTAAGAACTATTGCAAGTATATGGAGACAAGAAAAATAAAATAGAAATGCAATGGAAATAGCGAGCCAAAGTGGTGCCTTGTATGATAAGTTCGTAAGCTTTGTGGAAGATCTAATTTAAATTGGGAAAAAATTGCAAGTGACTCAAAAGACTTATGAAGATGCAATGAGTATACTGCATTAAAGAAGTGGTGACCTTGTAAAAAGAGCTCAGTATATAAAAGATTTAGGAGCTAAAACAAGCAAATCGCTGCCGCTAATGTTACTTGACAGAACTGACAATTAATGTTGGTTGTGCATATGCACATTTGCCTCTTTCATTATCACACAAGCCAATCCAAAGGCAAAGTCAAAAGAGTGCAATTTTTTCAACACTTTGTTTATAATAATAAAAGAGCGTCAGTAAGAAAAGAAAAGATATTTTTAATTTATAGAAACAACAGAAGGTTTAATGGTAAAACAAAATATAAAATATACCAAGTATCCCACTAATGAAGTAAAATCACGGGTCTGGGAAAATGGAGAACAGCTTTATTTAATTGATTTTAAAACTTTTAATACTAAACCGAAAGGCAAGAAAAAAAACAGTCAACCAATTCCGACCGGATACGAATTAAATGACCTCAACGGAAGTGAATGGACCATTCACGGAAAGAGCGTTCAGACATTTAATAGTCCCATAACTGAAAAAAGAAAAAAACACGGAGCAGCTTTTCCAATTTCTTTAGCAAAACATTTCATAAAAATTTATTCCAAACCTGGGGACACGATTTTTGACCCATTCGCAGGAGTTGGAACAACTTTGGACGCTGCAAATATTCTTAAAAGACACTCCATAGGAATTGAACTTAATGACGACTTTATCAAACTTTTTAATCAAGGGATTGATGAAAAAGATGGAAAACCAAATCACGATTACCGAAGAATTATTATTCAAGATTCAGCTTTGAATGTTTGTAAGCATCTCCCTTTAGATTCGGCAGATTTTATTCTCACTTCTCCTCCATATTCTAATCTGTTGAATAAAATTCGCGCAAACTTTGCCGACAAAGATTATAAAGGCAATCCTTATAAAAATCAGAGTAGAAAATTAGCAAAACCATATTCCGCTCATGAAGAAGATTTAGGCAATGTTACATACGAAGAGTATTTATTAAAGATGAAAGAATTATTTTTATCTCTTTATCAAGTTGCAAAGTCGGGTGCTTATAACGCTTGGGTAGTTCGGGATTACAGAGATTCGGAAAACAATATTCCATACATTAACTTGCATAGCGACTTAATAAATGTTGCACAGAAAGCAGGTTGGATAATGTGGGATTTAGTTATTTGGGACCAATCAAACCAAAGAAAGTTAGTTCGTTTAGGTGGCAACAAATCCAGACGGTACTATTTTAACATCGGTCATTCTTTTATTCTTGTATTCAGAAAAAATCTTAAAGACGAAAAATTTAAATGATAGCAGACATCAAAGATAAACGCACTACTTACTACACACACGGGTTTCATCCTTATCCCGCAAAATTTACTCCACAAATTGTAAATAGGTTTTTCAATTTGTATTGCAAAAGTGGTTTTACAATTCTTGATCCATTCTGTGGTAGCGGAACAACATTAGTAGAAGGTGTTTTAAATAAAATGAGTGCAGTCGGTATTGACCTTAACCCTATTGCTTACATTATTTCCCGTGCTAAATCAAGTCATTATTCTTCAAACGAAATTGATACAATACGAAATTTCATTTCTGAAATTCAGCCGGGAATTAAGGTCGGCTTATTTGCTAATTTTAATATTCTGCCAAAAAGTGAAATCTCAATTCCCAACTTTCCTAATCGTAGTCACTGGTTTCAAGAAAACGTAAGCTATGAATTAGCACTACTAAAAAAGAAAATTGACGAATATGAAAACCCCAACATAAAAAACCTTCTATATTGTGCTTTCTCAAAAATCATTGTGAAGGTTTCCAATCAGGACAGCGAAGTAAGATACACTGCAAAGGAAAAAAATCATCCTGACGGAATTGTTTTATCTTCCTTCACCGATACAGTTTCAAATTATTTGCAGGCATTAAATACAGATAAACATACCATCATTGACAACGCAGAAGTGCATAATGGTGACACCTATGAAATCTTAAAAAACTTTTCTGCAAATCATTTTGATTTTGTGATTACATCGCCACCTTATATCAACACATTTGATTATTACTTGTATCACAAGCAAAGAATGTTTTGGCTTGGATATGACCATAGACCAGTTAGAAAAAAGGAAATTGGAAACCATCATAGAATTGATACAAAAACTTTTAAGGTTGCGAAAGCAGAATACATTCAGTCAATGACTCAAATAATGAAAGAGATATCTCGAGTTTCTAAACCCAATTCATATTTTGTAATGATAATTGGGGATGGAATTGTAGAAGGAACGACAATTGATATGAGTCAAGTGGTAGTGGATATTTGTGAGAATAACAATTACACTATTGAGCAAATTGAAAGCATAAATTTATCTGATACTACTAGATCATTTAACAAAAAGTTTTCTAACGCTCCTAAAAAAGAACATACTATTACTTTGAAGAACAATAAATAAGGGATGCTATGCTTTTTATTGAAAATTTAGAGGAAATTATTTTTCATAGACATGAATTATTTCAAACAGATGAACTAATTGTGTTGTCGGGTTATCTTGGGCCAAGACCAGTACAGCGTCTTCAAAACCTTCCTTTTAATTCAAAAGTAATTTACGGTATGTATGGCTCAGAGGGTATTCAACGACTTTTACATAATTCTTTAATTGGATTACAAAACCAAATTGAAAATATTAATATTTTTTACTCAAATCTCCCAGTACATGCAAAGTGTTATGCTTGGCGTAACCGGGGGCAAATTGTTCATGCTTTAGTTGGCTCCGCAAATTTTTCTACAAGTGGTTTGTCTACACCTTACAGAGAGCTTTTAGCCGAAACAACTCATGATTCCTTTAATCCCCTAAACGACTACATAAATAGAGTATTGAACAATTCTATTTCGTGTTTAGAAATTGGTGGAGCGGAAATCATTGAAGAATTTGAAACAGATGGAACAACTTGTTTGCTTACACTTCTAGGTAATGACGGTGAAGTTCAAAATGCCGCAGGTTTAAATTGGGGTCAAAATCCAAGAAACCACACTACCCCAAATGATGCTTACATAAAGATTCGTGTACAAGATATCCAACAATACCCAGATTTGTTTCCTCCAAAACAATTAAACCCATTACATTTTGATGGGCGAGGGCGAATCCATCGTCACAATGATGCAATCGAAATAATTTGGGATGATGGTGTTAGCATGGAGGGTTTATTATTTGGGAATCAAAGAGTAAATGGAATCGTCCACCCTAAACAAGTTAGTTCTTTTCCAAGTGCGAGCGAATTAGGTGTATATCTTCGCAATAGAATTGGTGTTCCACTTGGAATGCCAGTAAGAAGGCACCATCTAAATGGGTATGGTAGGGCAGACATTGCAGTTTCAATAATTGGTGAAGGAGTTTATAGGTTTGATTTCTCTGTTTAATTAGCCACCACATTTGCAATTCTCACAGGGAAATCTTCAGATCTCAAAAAGTAGGAAACCGCAAACTATGAGTCAGTTGCCCGATAACTGGTAGATTGAAAATCTTTTAACGGAACATCCTTCTAAACCTTTCAACCCCGACATTGGCAATGCTCTTTTTAGAAGTGGTTATATTGAATCGTGGGGAAGATGGGTACTGAAAATGATGGGGGCATGTGCTGAAGCAGGGATTCCGTAACCGGCTTATTACTCCTATATGTCAGTCTTTTTTATTGAGTTAAGGAAAGACATTTACAATTACGAATATCTGAGTAATATCGGATTGAATGAGAGGCAAATAAGAACCGTTCTCCTGGCAAAAGAGAAGGAGAAAGTAACAAATAAGGAATATCAGGAGATAAATAAAATTTCAAAAAGAACGGCAACAACTGAACTTATGGGTATGTGTCGTTTGTGGTGGCTAAAGATAGAAATAGACATTAACTTTGGATAAGGAAAAAGGAAGATATAATGGGAACCAAAGCAAATGAACTCGGTAGAATTATTCAAAATTGCATTTGGACTAAAATCCCCCTGGTTTGTAGAGAAAGTAGAATTCACAGAAAGTGGGAACAAATAATGGGAAGTACACATCCATATAGAATTTGCAAAAGAAGCAAAGTTTAAAGATACCACAGGCGTATAGTGTGCGATCCATGATTCGGTAAAAAGACATTGGCCGCATAGGAACTTTTTTGAACATCATTATTATTCCACGCGAGAGTGCCAAGAATAAAAACAAGCAATGGGGCTGAAGCCCATATATTTTTTCGAGTTGTTCGAATATGCACTATAAAAAAGCGTTGGAATAATTTTGTTAAATAGTTAACAAATAAAACAAAACAAGGAATCACGCCTCAAGCGGCGGTGTATTGAACTCTTGTATGGAATAAATTAGCAAAGCGGTTAATCTCCGCTTCCCGGAATAAACTCAGCGAAATACAATTTGCATATAGGCATTAATCTCTTCGCTCGATTATCATTTAAACTTTCTTTAGATTTACAATCAAGAATTTGCAATTATTCCATTTCATATTACCTGCCGCTGTGGACGCGTTGCGGCTTTATATTTAAACAAACAACGGATTTGATTTGCCATTATTAAACGCGATTGTCGAAAAATCGATTGAAATAGACAACAAGATATTTTTATTAAAAGTATATTCGCCTGCACTAACCGCTAACGTAAAACCGGGGCAATTTATAAACGTGCGGGTTTCAGAAACAATATATCCGTTGCTTCGCCGCCCGTTTAGTGTGTGCGATGTTGAAGGCGACTATTTTTATTTGATGTTTAATATTTACGGCGAAGGGACAAAAATTCTTTCGAGAAAAGAAAAAGGGGAGCAACTTGATATTCTCGGACCTCTCGGTAACGGTTTTAATATTGATGGCGATTTTGATACGGCTGTTATAGTTGCAGGCGGACTCGGCGCCGCACCATTTCCTTTTTTTACCCGAATGATTGATAAAGAAAAAGAAGTGCTTTCATTTATCGGCGGCAGATCATCACACGATGTTATTACTTACGAGATGAAAAATGTTTCGGTGGCAACAGATGATGGTTCGCGCGGATACCACGGAAATGTAATAGCATTACTGCAAAATAAAATTGACGAACTGAAAAGCAAAAAAATAAAAATGTTTAGCTGCGGACCAAGTGCAATGCTTAGGGCTTTAAAAACTTTCGCAATAGAAAATAATTTTGAATGTGAAGTCTCTACCGAATGTGCTATGGCTTGCGGTTTTGGAATATGCCAGGGCTGCCCGATTGAATCGACACAGCATCCCGATAAGTATTTACTTGTTTGTAAAGACGGTCCGGTGTTTAATGTAAAGGATGTGGTGATATGAGCGGAGTAGATCTTTCTTTACAAATCGGTTCGTTAAAGTTAAGAAACCCTATTATGCTTGCTTCGGGCACTGTGGGTTATGGAAATGAAATTGCTGAGTTTGCCGATTTAAATAAAATCGGTGCAATTGTTACAAAATCATTAAGTCTAAATCCACGCAAGGGGAATGCACCGCAGAGAATTATAGAAACGCCAGCCGGAATGTTAAACGCAATAGGGCTTGCAAATGTTGGCGTTGAGCAATTTCTAAAAGAAAAAATACCATTCTTAAAACAATATGATATCCCTCTAATCTGTAACATAGCCGCAAGCACTATTGAAGAATATGTTGAGTGTACACGCATCCTTACAACAGAAGATGCAATAAAAGCTTTTGAAATAAATGTATCGTGTCCAAATGTAAAAGAAGGAGGACTTCAATTCGGCAATTCGTGCCAAATGGTTTCTGAAATTACCGCAAAAGTTAAAGCCGAAACGGACAAACCTGTAATAATAAAACTTTCACCAAATGTTTCGAGCATTGCTGATTTTGCAAAAGCCGTTAAAGATGAAGGGGGGGACGCGGTTTCTGCAATTAATACATTAGTCGGTACATCGTTCAACATCTTTACAAAACGCTCCAAGTTAAAAAATGTTACCGGCGGACTTTCGGGTCCGGCAATTAAACCGGTTGCTCTTGCAAAAGTTTTAGAGATAAAACAAAAAGTAGATATTCCGATCATCGGTATTGGCGGCATTATGAATTGGAAAGATGTTGTTGAGTTTATGATTGTCGGTGCATCTGCCGTGCAAATTGGCACTTTAAATTTTATTGACCCCTACGCATCAGAAAGAATAGTGGCGGAACTAGAAAAATATTGTGTTGAAAACGGAATAAACAAAATTAGCGATTTGACCGGTTCGTATATTTTATAACATTGAGTAATCAAATAAATGATAGTATTTTCAACTCAACAATTTAACAGTTTTACAATTAGTAATTACAAGTGATAAAAATATAAATTATGAATCTCCAAAAATCATTAGAAAAGCTTTTTTCGCTTCACACGTTTGGAGTAAAGTTAGGATTAGAAAATATAACCGGCTTTCTATCGTCTCTCGGTAATCCTCAAAAAAAAATAAAATGTTTTCACATAGCCGGTTCAAACGGAAAGGGGAGTACTTCTGCATTCCTCGCGAGTATGCTTTATGAATTCGGCTACGATGTCGGGTTGTATACCTCCCCGCATTTTATAAAGTTTAACGAAAGAATAAAAATAAACGGCATAGATATTCCCGATGAATTTGTAGCTTCATTCATCTGCAAACATGAAAAATATATTGATGAGCGCCAGCTAACATTTTTTGAAGTGACAACAGCCATGGCTTTTCAATATTTTGCAGACGAAAAAGTTGATTACGCAGTTATAGAAACTGGTTTGGGAGGAAGATTGGATGCCACAAATGTTTTAAACCCGCTCGCGGTTGTATTAACATCAATCAGTTTAGAACATACAAATATTCTCGGCGAAACCATTCAAGAAATTACAACCGAAAAAGCCGCTATAATAAAAAAAGGGACGGAAGTATTTTGTGGTAAGCTGCCGGAAGAAGCCTTTAACGTAGTCAAAAAAAAGATTGATGAAACAGGCAGCGAACTTTTTAAGATTGAAGATTATACACTATTAAAAGGAAGAAAATTAGAACTGTACACGGAAGAAATTGAGTTTGATGACTGGACGATGCCGCTAAAAGGGGAGTACCAAAAATATAATGCTGCACTCGCCGCATTAACGCTCATAAAATCTCTTGATGTAAATGATCAACAACGTATTTGCAGCGGAATTAAAAATGTTGTATTAAATACCGGCTTTCAGGGGAGGTATGAATTTTATAAAAAAAATCCGACAATTATTTTTGATTCAGCCCATAACGAAGAAGGACTCGAAAAATTTCTTTCGGAATTTGTGTTAGACTCAAAAAACTACGGTAAAAAAATTCTGTTATTCGGTGCAATGAAAGATAAAGCGATACGCGGAATGCTAAAGAAAGCAGCCCTGCACTTCGATAATATAATGGTTACATCGATTAATTATGAGAGAGCTGCAACAGTTGAAGAAATTAAAACGATGGCAGCCGAATTAAATGTAACCGTAGAAATAGTTGAAAATCCTTCAGAATTTGTTCTTTCTTTTGAATCTGAGGATAACAATGCTTGTCTGGTAGTGCTTGGAAGTATGTATCTGCTCGGTGAGGTAAAAAGCTTTCTGAATCGAAAACAAATTGCTTGACATTTTTAACGAATAGATGTAAGTTTCGCATGAACCTCTTGTTGCTTTCTATAGTACAAGTAACAAGTAAATAAACCCCTTATCTTTTCCGGAATTTACCGTTGGATGAAAAGAAGATTTCTTTCAAAAAAAATCGAATTATGTTTATAACAAATCAGGAATAATGTTACATGGATATCTCCGAACTCAAATCAAAAAAAATAGTTGAATTAAATGCAATAGCCAAGGATTTAGCAATTTCCGGCTACAGCGATTTGAGAAAACAAGAATTAATCTTTAAAATTTTAGAAGCTCAGACGTCTAAAGACGGATTAAGCTTTTCAAGAGGAGTACTTGAAGTGCTTCCAGATGGCTACGGCTTTCTTCGTTCGTCCGATTATAATTATCTCCCTTCACCGGATGATATTTATGTTTCGCCTTCGCAGATTAAAAAGTTTAGTTTAAGAACCGGTGATTTTGTCAGCGGACAGGTTAGACCCCCAAAAGAAGGTGAGCGCTTTTTTGCACTTTTAAGAGTTGAGGCTGTAAACGGTCTTGACCCTGAAGGCATAAGAGAGCGTACACTTTTCGATAATTTGGTGCCGGTTTATCCAACCAGAAGGTTGATGTTGGAATCAGTACCGGGCGAGTACTCAATGAGAATAATGGATCTGCTTTCGCCTATCGGTAAAGGGCAAAGAGGGCTGATTGTTTCTCCACCCAAGAGCGGTAAAACTATTCTTCTCCAAAAAATTGCAAACTCAATCACCAGAAATCATCCCGAAGCAAAATTAATCATCCTTTTAATAGATGAACGTCCTGAAGAAGTAACCGATATGGAACGCTCTGTAAAAGCTGAAGTAATCAGTTCTACTTTTGATGAGCCGGCAGAAAGACATGTGCAGGTTGCGGACATGGTTATTGAAAAAGCCAAAAGAATGGTTGAAGCAAAAGAAGATGTTATTATTCTTCTCGATTCAATTACGCGCCTTGCAAGAGCACACAATATAGTTGTCCCTCACTCTGGCAGAATTCTATCCGGCGGTGTCGACTCAAACGCGCTTCACAAACCAAAACGTTTCTTCGGCGCTGCACGTAATACAGAAGACGGCGGAAGCTTAACTATAATTGCAACCGCATTGATAGACACGGGAAGCCGAATGGATGATGTTATCTTTGAGGAATTCAAAGGTACGGGTAATATGGAACTTGTTCTTAATCGCGACCTGAGTGATAGAAGAATATTCCCTGCCATCGATGTTAATCGTTCGGGTACTAGACGCGAAGACTTGTTGATGAAAGAAGATGAGCTTCAGAAAATTTGGATACTTAGAAAAATTCTCAGCGATTTCAGTCCTGTCGAAGCAATGGAATTTTTGCTCGACAAGATGAGAGGCACAAAAAACAACAAAGAATTTTTGACCAACATGAACAGCTAAATAGAAAGTAAACGGCATGAAAAGTATAAAATCAGTTATAATTATAGTTATACTTTTTTCTTCAGCCGGTAATCTTTTAGCCCAGTACGATACCACAAAGTATCTCTGGCCTTATTCGCCGATGACGTTGCAAAGATCTATTGCGGGCACGTTTGGCGAATACAGAAGCACCTCTGTTGAAGGACATTATCACAACGCGGTAGACATTCCGAATTCTGCCGGAACCCCGGTTCTGGCAGTGCTTCCGGGTGTTGTTGCCGTTGCGTATAACGATGGCTCCACGGGTTACGACTCATACGTCCGCGTTACATCTCAAATAAACGGTCAATCTAAAAACATCACTTATTATCATACAAATCCATCTGTGTCAGTAGGACAATCAGTCCTTCTGGGTCAGCAGGTCTCTACTGTTGCAATCGATCATGTTCATCTAATAGAATATAAACTTGGGACTTCCCTTAGCGGTGCACAAATAAATGGTATACGGGAGAACGGCGGTTTACTAAATTATGTAGATACCTGGAAACCGCATATTCGTTACGTTAAATTTTTGCTTGATGGCTCAACCACCTTTCTTTCTCCAAATGCGCTCGGCAGTAAAGTTGATATAATTGCTCATATTCAAGAAGAGAACGGTATAAATTCATCGGCAAAAAATAACGGCACATATAAAATCGGTTATAAAATATTTTCAGCCGATACGCAAACTGTTGTTTATAATCCGCCGGATAACGGAATCCGTTATCAGTACTACAATCTACCGGGCAATCAATATGTAAACGTTAATTACTATCAGCCTGAGTCAAATACAAGTCAGCATGTTTACAACATTACAAACGGAAGCGGCGCTTCTAATGTTATGTCCACTCAAGCAGTTAGTAATAATTACTGGAATGTGAACAATTTTCCGTATGGTAATTATGTTGTTATGATTTTTACAGAAGATACAAGAGGAAACGCCGATACTGTTTTTATTCCGGTTACAACTACAGATATAGATTTAATACCTCCGCAGCAACCTGCGCTTGATTATGTAAAAAGAGATGATACCAATCATTTTTCATTCGGCTGGCAAACTCCGCCTGATGCTGATTTAAAAGGTTATCGTTTGTATTACAGTTTGAATGGCTCAACGTATCAACTGCGGGATAATGAAAATGTATTAAATAATACTCTGAATAACTTTCAATATTCTTATAACCAACTGCAGCCGCTTTATTTAAAATTGTCCGCAGTGGATTCGGCAGCTATACCCAATGTAAGCGAGCAGTCAGATGTTTACGGAGTAAGAATGTTGAACGATGATAAAAAGATTTTAATTGTTGATGGGTTTGACCGCTACGGAGGAACCGGAAGCTGGTCTCATCCCTATCACGATTTTGTAATCTCATACGGGCAATCATTCGATTTAAGTTTCGAGAGTTGCTCTAACGATGAGATAATTAACGGTAATTTTAATCTTAATGATTATCAGCTTGTAATTTGGATTTGCGGTGACGAATCCACAGTTGATGAAACTTTTTCGGCTGTAGAAATAGGAAAGGTAAAAGCCTTTCTTGAAAACGGCGGCAAACTGTTTGTAAGCGGCTCAGAAATAGCGTGGGATCTTGAAGGTGAATCATCAGCAACAACAAGCGACAAAGATTTTCTTCACAATTATTTGAAAGCTCAATTTGTTTCAGATGATTCAAACATCTACGGCGTACTCGGAAGTGATTCAACTGCGTTTGCAGGACTCGGATTCAGTTATGGAATTCAAGGGCTTGGTTCGCCATACATTGAAGATTACCCTGATATTATTCAGGCGTACGGCGGCAGTACCGAGATACTAAAATATAATGGTATTGCAGGCGCAGGCGTAGCTTATAGCGGCACTTTCGGTAGTTCGGCAGCTACAGGTCAGGTAATTTATCTTTCGTTTCCATTTGAAACTATCGGTGATGTTAATGCCCGGACTCAAGTGATGGCAGCTTCATTAAATTACTTTGGAATGTTAAACCCGAATAGCATACATTACGAACTTTATTCAACGCCAACTTCATATTCATTGGAACAAAATTATCCGAATCCGTTTAACCCTTCTACTGTTATTCAATATGCTGTTCCTGTTCAATCGCATGTAAGGCTGATAATTTATGATGCACTTGGCAGAAAAGTAGCCGAGCCGGTTAATGAAGTAAAGCAATCTGGCAGGTACAAAGTAAACTTTGCAGCAAATAATCTCGCAAGCGGCGTCTATTTTTACACTATTCGTGCCGCAGATTTTAAAGCGACAAACAAAATGATTCTCATACGCTGATAAGCGTCATTATTCTTTACCTTGAAAAAGTTTTGGTAAAAAATAAAATTGCATATCAAAAAAATTATGAAG
>JAIOIM010000390.1 GCA_019912505.1 Ignavibacteriaceae bacterium | reverse complement strand
GTTTAAATGCTGCCTGACGAAGAAGAAACATTACTGAACCTAATTGAGCTTATAAAGAATGATGATAAAAAAGCATTTCAAGAGTTTTTTTATCTATATCAGCCGGGTATATTTCATTTTTTGTATCGCTACACATCCGATACCGAAACCGCAAAAGACCTGACGCAGGAAACTTTTATAAGGTTTTGGCTGCATCGGCGCAATCTGCAAATATCTCGTTCAACTACATCGTATTTGTACAAAACAGCGCGCAATTTGGCTATTAATTATTCGATAAAAAGTGCAAAAACAAGCAGGATTGATGACCAGGATGATACCCTCCTCCGGTTAAGTTTAAACCCGGAGTTAGAGTACGACGCTGTTTTTTTTATGGATGATTATCAAAAAGCAATAGAAAAATTACCCGAAAGATGCAGGGCAACATTTATTTTAAGCCGTTTTTCAGGTTTTGATTATTCTGAAATTGCCGAAATACTTGGAGTATCGTTACAAACAGTAAAAAATCAAATGAATAAAGCACTGTCGGTACTAAAAAATTTACTGGCGGTTTATTTAAATTAATTTTACCATTGCATAGTACTTTTTTCTGCTTCAACTGTATTACAGGTAAGAATAATAAAAAAGTTTATGAGCAGAATAAAAAAATCAGTCGACTCACAATTTTTAATTCGAGTTATCGAAGAAAAGGTAAGCCCGGAGGAGAAGGAATTCTTCGATAATTGGCTTGCAGAGTCGGAAAAAAATAAAGAAGAATTTAGTACATTGATTTTATTGTGGGATAAATCGGGTTCATCAAGAACACCCGAAACTCCCGACCCGGATATTATGTGGAGGAGGATTATCAGCACCCTCTCTAACCCAACAAGTCCCTCCTTGTCCCTTAGCTCAAAGAAATCCTCCTCGATTTTTAATAAATCCGCAAATTCGGGTCAAAAGCATTTTGAGAATCAAATAAAATATCACTCCGCCAACTACCTTTGGTTTAGAGTTGCAATAATTTTATTACTATCACTCGGCGTCTTTTACATTTTCGATGGGCGCAATACCTCAAGTTCAAAAGAGGTAATGCCTCCGTCAGCGATTAAAAATTTGGCTGCAACTCTTTACACATTAAAAACCGATAATGGCGAGCGGCTTACTTTCCCGCTCGGCGATGGATCGATTGTTTACTTAAATGCCGACAGCAAACTCATCTATCCCTCATCCTTTTCCGATTCATTAAGAGAAGTTGAATTAATTGGCGAAGCTTATTTTACAGTTAAGCATGAAGATAACCGTCCGTTTTTAGTTACAAGCGGAGCAGCCAAAATTATTGTAACCGGAACCGAGTTTAATATAAAAAACAGAAGGGAAAATGTGAGTGTTGTGGTTGCAGAGGGTTCGGTAAAAACCACATCGAGTTACGATAAAAAAGTTTTTACTCTGAGAAGGGGTGAGATGATTACATACTCAAATGAAAATAAAGCAAGTTATATTACAAAGGCTGATCTTTCCCAACGCCTTGCCTGGCGGGCTGAAAAACTTGCCTTCAACCAAGCCCCGCTTATAGAAGTGGTTGAAGAAATTGAGAGGTATTACAATCTGCAAACTTCTTTTGCGGATAATGATATTAAGACAAAAACTTTAACCGGAATCTTTAATACAGATTCGCTCGATAAAATTTTGTCGATAGTAAACCTTACTTTAGATATAAATATTTCCAGACATGGAAATAAATTGGTTATTTCAAAAACGAACGATGAATAAATTATAATTGGTTTCCGTAAACTCTTTTTAATGAATATATTAGCAGGCAGTTTCAAACTATTTTGAAATTGCTTTTCATAGATTGAAAAATTTTAATCGGGATAAAATGAAAAGCACATATTTTACTATTATTTTGTTTAGTCTTCTCTTTTTAGCTCCGCTAAATGGACAGGAGGAAGAAATATATGTTACTGAGACTTCACAACCGGCATCCGACGAAGATTTTGGTTCTGTCCCTATCCTTCAAACAGTAAACATACGC
>JAIOIM010000389.1 GCA_019912505.1 Ignavibacteriaceae bacterium | reverse complement strand
GACAAGGTGTATAAAAAATTTCTTGCTAAAGCTCCCGAACGTCTTGAAAATTTCACAACTCCATCCTTCACAACAGTAAAACCACTCTACCAGCCAAACGATGCAAAACAAGATAACTATTTAGAAAAAATTGGTTTCCCCGGAGAGTATCCATTTACCCGAGGAATTCAGCCCACTATGTACCGTGGTCGTTTCTGGACGATGCGCCAATATGCTGGTTTTGGTACGGCAAAAGAATCCAACGAAAGATATCGCTATCTCCTTGGTCAAGGGCAGTCCGGTTTATCTGTAGCATTTGATCTTCCCACACAAATCGGGTATGATTCAGATGACCAGCTTGCATATGGCGAAGTGGGTAAAGTCGGAGTTGCAATTGATACTCTTGCCGATATGGAAATTTTGTTCGATCAAATTCCGTTAGATAAAGTGTCGACATCAATGACAATTAACGCACCTGCATCAGTACTGCTTTCGCTATACATTGCTGTTGCAGAAAAACAGGGCGTATCAAAAGATAAAATAAGCGGAACAATACAAAACGACATCTTAAAAGAATACATCGCTCGCGGCACTTATATTTATCCGCCTAAACCTTCGATGCGTTTAATTACAAACATTTTTGAATATTGTGCAAAAGAAGTACCGAAATGGAATACTATTTCTATCTCCGGTTATCACATCCGCGAAGCAGGCTCGACTGCAGCGCAGGAAGTTGGCTTTACGCTTGCGGACGGTATTGCGTATGTTGACGCCGCTATAAAAGCAGGGCTTGATATAGATGAATTTGCAAAACGTCTTTCATTTTTCTTTAACGCGCATAACGATTTACTTGAAGAAGTTTCAAAATTCCGCGCTGCAAGAAGACTCTGGGCAAAAATTATGAAAGAAAGATTCGGAGCTAAAAACCCAAGATCAATGATGCTTCGTTTTCACACACAAACTGCGGGTTCAACTCTTGCAGCACAACAAGTTGATAATAATATTGTGCGCGTTACGCTGCAAGCTCTCTCGGCGGTACTCGGAGGTACACAAAGTCTCCACACAAACTCCCGCGATGAAGCTCTTTCCCTCCCTAATGAGCCTTCAGTACGAATTGCGTTAAGAACACAGCAAATTATAGCCAATGAAAGCGGTGTTGCAAATACATTAGATCCGCTCGCTGGTTCTTATTACATCGAAGCGATGACCGATAGAATAGAAAAAGAAGCTGAAGAATATATTGCAAAAATTGATTCGCTGGGAGGAATGATTGAAGCAATTGAAACCGGATACGTGCAAACCGAAATACAAAACGCAGCTTACAAAACTGAAATAGAAATTGAAGAGGGTAAACAGGTAATTGTTGGAGTAAACAAATTTCAGATAAAAGAAGATTCGCCAAAAGACTTATTAAGGATAAATATGGATGTTCAAAAGGAGCAGATAAAATTTTTGAACAGTGTAAGAGCAGAGCGAAATAATGAAGCAGTAGATGAAAAACTCGCGGCACTTAAAACCGCAGCAATCGGAACCGAAAATTTGATGCCGTTTATTTTAGATGCTGTGCGTGTTTACGCTAGCGTTGGCGAAATAAGCAACAC
>JAIOIM010000388.1 GCA_019912505.1 Ignavibacteriaceae bacterium | reverse complement strand
TTACCACAGCTTTTTTTATAAAGCCATGCTTATAACCGTAAAAATAAAATATATTTTGTTGAAAGATAGTAACCGTTAACTTTATAATGAAAATTTTCCGTCAATAATCCGTGTTACGCAGACTAATGGGTTTTCCGGCAGCTTAAATTTTGAAAATATTTCTTCAAATAGTTTATAATGTTTGTTCTGTTTTTCTAATCTCCAAAATTGTCTATCACTTAAATATTTGCCCCTTTCGTTCTGCGGAGCATCAAACCTGTATGCTTTCGGAAAATCTTTCTCAGCCGATTTTTTTAGAAACTCAGCTTTATTATCATCGCCGCCCTCAATCTCATAAGCTACCGCCCGGAATTCAACAACAAATCCGTTATTGATTATTAGATAGATGTTAAGAATTGTTTCGAGCATTTTTATCCTTACTATTTAACAATGCAAAAATGGCAAGAGCAAACGCATAGCCAATTGCAAACTTGCACATAACGCTTACTATTGCCCTTAACAGTCCGTCAAGTTCAAATGCTTTAAGTATAAAAGCCGTAAGTACTGGAAGCGCGGTAAATATTAAAGCCCCAAGGAGTATTTTTACGGAAGCCTTTATTTTCTTGTTGACAGGATTATTTCTAAATCTGAAAAGTAAAATCATAGTTGCAAGTATAGGGAGGTAATAAACAAGCCCGAACAAATCGCCGTGAGGGTAATTATGTACTGCGTAAAATATGCTGCATTTTGCCGTACTAAACTGCGGCAGTATAAAAGCGTAATAAATTGTAAAAGCTGCTGCCGGAAGATAAATAAGACTCCAACCTCTTTTCCACTTGTCAAAAAGCTTCAATGTAAAATGAAGCGTCATCGGCGGTAAAAATGAAATTACAACAAATGCAGTGTAAGTAATATAAGATGATTGAAGATTAACGCCGCAGATAAGGTACTCGATTAATTGATAAGTCGCTAACACTGCCACAATTTTTACTGCCATTTTGTTTAACGGATTTTTGTCCGCAAAAATTAAAATGTTTATTAGTAAAATAAATTCGATACACGCAATAAGGAGTGATATTATACCGTTCCAATTATCCAAATTTTAGCCTTTGATAAAAAAAAGCGGAAGACTCAAAAGACTGCTGTTTCTCGTGATTATTTGTTTTGTCTTTCCGCAGACATCAACCAAGAGGGCAGATGTATCCGCAAAAAAACTAAGCTTTTGAGTCGACCGCAAATTATAAATTATGCTTTAGGACCAATCATCTTTTCCGGGCGCACAACTTCGTCAAACTTTTCTTCTGTTAAAAGCCCAAGTTCAACAACTGCTTCCTTCAAAGTTTTGTTTTCTTTATGTGCTTTTTTTGCAACCTTGGCTGCGTTATCATACCCGATGTGCGGGTTAAGTGATGTTACAAGCATTAGCGAATTTGTAAGATGTTTTTTTATGTTTGCTTCGTTTGCCTGAATGCCGACAATACAGTTGTCGGTAAAACTTTCGCAGGCATCTGCGAGCAGTCGAATTGACTGAAGCACATTAAATATGATTACCGGTTTAAAAACGTTCAACTCAAAGTTGCCGCTTGCTCCGCCGATATTAACAGCAACATCATTTCCGAAAACTTGCGCACAAACCATAGTTAATGCTTCCGGCTGTGTAGGGTTAACTTTGCCCGGCATTATTGAACTGCCCGGCTCATTTTCCGGAAGTGCTAATTCACCAATTCCGCAACGAGGTCCCGAACCGAGCCAGCGAACATCATTTGCAATTTTCATCAATGAAGCGGCAAGGGTTTTTAATATACCGTGGCAGGCAACAAGTGCATCGTGCCCTGCAAGTCCTTCAAATTTATTTCTGCCGGTGATAAACGGAAGCCCGGTTATTTCAGAAATTTTCTCTGCCGATTTTACTGCAAACTGCGGATGTGTATTTAATCCGGTGCCGACAGCCGTTCCGCCGAGCGCCAATTCATAAAGATGTGGAAGACACAAATCAATTCTTTCCAAACCATTTGTAAGCTGTTGAACGTAGCCGGAAAACTCCTGTCCAAGTGTTAACGGAGTTGCATCCATTAAATG
>JAIOIM010000387.1 GCA_019912505.1 Ignavibacteriaceae bacterium | reverse complement strand
TCTATTTCTTTTCGACTCATTGTCAGTGTGCCTTCCATTTTATAAGGGCTCCTTATATTATTTTTATGGTGCCCTAATTTATCTGTTTTACTGACATTTCTATCGAGTCGTATCTATGACATTTCTATTGTGCTATTACAGCTTTGAGGTGGTAGGTTTAAGCTTTAAGGTAGCAAATACCTCCTACGTGGTGCTCGTTTGAGGCTTTAAGGTGGTAATTTTCTCCTCTGAAGTGCTCGGTTGAGGCTTTGAGGCGGTAATTATCTTCCCCGATGGGGAAAGTACCGGATGTAATGGTTATTATTTTCGGGTAAAAGGTGGAGCGGTGCCTGTTTCGTTTCTTTCGGGGTGTCGCCTTCGCGCAACTTCGTGTAACAAAAGTAATACTAACAAAGTTCGATGGATGCATTACTATTTATTCGTAACATAGATTAATAACATTATTTCAAATTCTCTTTGATTATTTACCTGCTTTAGATATTTTTTGAATCGATTTAGAGCATATTTTATTTAGTCAGCGGCAGGTTTTAGTTTGAAATTTAAGAGTCTTCTTTTCATCATTTTATTTACTGCAAATTTATTTTTTGTTTCTTCTGCACAGCAGTTTTCGGTAAATAAAATTGAGCCGCCTACCTGGTGGACGGGTTTTAAATGGAGTCCGCTTCAGTTAATGGTTTACGGTGAAAACTTAAACGGCATTACGGCAAAATTTGAAGACCGGCGGTTAAAAGTAACAGCTGTTCATCAAGCAGAAAATAGTGATTATGCTTTTATAGATGTTGTAATTCCGGGAACACTGCCGGAAGGGAATTACAAACTATTTTTTATAAAAGAGGGGACGCAAATAGAGTTTGACTACCCGGTGTTAAAAAGAAAAAACTCGCCCGATGAGCATAAAGGATTTACAAGTAAGGATGTAATTTATTTAATAACACCCGACCGCTTTTCAAACGGCGACACATCAAACGATTACTTAAATAACCAAGAAGAAAAATTTAAACCCTCAGACCTCGACGGACGCAGAGGGGGCGATATAACCGGCATCATCAACCATCTTGATTATATAAAAGAACTTGGAATGTCTGCAATTTGGGTTACACCCGTTCTTGAAAATAATATGTGGATGAGTTATCACGGTTACGCCGCGACCGATTTATACAAAGTCGATCCCCGTTTCGGCAGTAACGATGATTACAAAATACTTGTAGAAACCGCACATCAAAAAAATATTAAGGTAATTTACGATCATGTATCAAATCATATTGGTATAAATCATCTCTGGGCAAAAAACCCACCGTTCAGTAATTGGTTTAACGGTACTGTTGAAAATCATATTTCAACAAACCATAATAAAATTGCAATAATGGACAAACACAGCGACCCCGTAACAGTTGAAATAAACGAGACCGGCTGGTTCGAAAATTATATGCCCGATCTAAATCAGCGGAATGAATTATTGAGCAATTATCTTATTCAAAATACATTGTGGTGGATTGAGTATACCGGACTTGATGGGGTGCGGGAAGATACTTACCCTTACGCAAACCATCAACATATGGCAAAGTGGGCGCAGGCAATTCTTGATGAGTACCCCGGTTTTAATATTGTTGGCGAAGTATGGAAGGGTGAGCCGGTATTTTTATCGGCGTATCAAAAGGATTCAAAAGTTCCCGCCGGATTTATATCGAACACACCTGCCGTTACCGACTTTGCGCTTGCCGATGCCTTTAGAAGATGGCTGAGCGGCAAAAAAGATTTGTACGATGTATACGAGACCCTCGTGATGGATTATCTTTACAACGACCCGATGAACCTTGTTACATTTTTGGATAACCACGATGTTGAACGTGCGTTGTTTGTTGCAGATACAAATTATGCAAAATATAAAACTGCTGTAACAATGCTTCTAACTATACGGGGCATTCCGCAAATTTATTACGGAACCGAGATTGGTGTTATAGGCAGCAACTCACACGGTACAATTCGTTCCGCTTTTCCGGGCGGATTTCCCGATGATAAAAGAAAAGCTTTTACTGATGATGGCAGAACCGTAAAAGAGAATGATATTTTTTATCATCTGAAAAAGATTTTGGAAATAAGAAATAAGTACGAGTGTCTTCAAACCGGTAAGCTTATCCATTTTCCGCCGAGAGCCGGAGTTTATTATTATTTTAGACAGCAGCAAAACGAAAAAATTATGGTGGCGGTAAACGAAAATAGAACCGAAACAAAATTAGATTTGAGTTATATTAAAACACAGTTAACAGGATATTCATCAATAAAAAATTTAGTGTCGGGCAAAAAATATTTTCTCGATGGCAGAGATTCTATAAAAATAAGTGGCGTTCAGGCAGATATATTTTTGCTTGAGTAATTAATAATTTGTTAAGGAGCACGAATGCTTTCAATCCAGAAAAAACTTACAAATTCATTTTATGCACTTCTCAGTTTGCCTGCTACGGCTATGGGTTTTGCGTTATCAATACAAATATCTGCGCTTAGCTGGATATTAACTACAAAATATCATCTCAATATTCATGATGTCGGTCTCGTATGGGCAGCCGGACCAATAGCCGGTATTCTGGGGCAGGTTATAATAGGAATAATAAGTGATAACGTTTGGTTGTGGAAAGGTCGCCGCCGCCCGTTTATTCTTATCGGCGGAGTGCTTGCCGCATTGATGCTGCTTGCTCTTCCTAACATCGATGTTATTTCCAGTTCGATGGGTATAGAGGGAATTCTCGGTGTTGCCATTGCCGTTGCTTTAACACTCGACCTTGCAATAAATATTAGTTTTAATCCCACGCGTTCTATTATTGCCGATGTTACACCCGAAGGCGTGGAGCGTACAAAAGGTTATTCCTGGATGCAAACTGTATCCGGTACATTCGGCGTGCTTGCTTATGTAATTGGCGCAGTGTGGAATAATTATGTATTAATTTATTTCGGTGTTTTTTTGGTGCTCGCATTATCTATAGTCCCAACTTTTTTTATTGATGAACCACGCGAGTTAAAAAAATCTGAAGATGACGAAGGATTAGAAAAATCGAGTTCTTCTTTTTCAGAAATACTAAACAATATTTCGCCGTTGTGGGGGTTTTTAATTTATTCCGTTTATGCTTTAACCGCAAGAATGTTAAAGTTTGAAATGGATAACTACTACGTTGAAATACTCTGCTTTTTTATAACAATTGCGTTTATATTAAAAGCGCTTCTAAAGACAACAGAAGGTTTGTCAAAATCGAAGGCAGGCATAATCGGGTTTAAAAAAGTTCTCGCCGCGCATTCGTTTACGTGGATCGGTATTCAAACTATGTTTGTTTACATGTTCGCGTATGTTCAATACAAAGTTATACTCCCCGCGGGTCTCGCGAAGGCTGATATGGAATTTGAGCAGGGGAGAGTTGTTACTATAAGTTTTCTAATTCTCAATGCTGTCGGTGCTCTTTTGCCGGCTCTTGTTTTAGAACCGATTACAAGAAAAATAGGTCGTGTAAAAACTCACGCAATTTGTATCTCAACAATGGCGCTCGGTTATGCCGGGATGATTTTTATTGGTTACACTCCAATGGCTATTTATTTTATGATGGCTGTACTCGGTATTGGCTGGGCAGCTACAATTAGTCTGCCTTTCGCAATCATGTCGCAAAAAGTTGATCAAGCAAAGATGGGTTTGTTTATGGGTTTGTTTAATCTTGCAGTAGTTCTGCCGCAGCTTGTTGCAAGTTTTGGTGTTGGGCAGGCAGTAAGCAAAGCTGCCGATAAAAATTTAATTTTTATAATCTGCGCGGTAACGCTTGCAATTTCGGCAGTACTATGGTTTATGGTAAAAGATGATGCCCCGGAAACGGAGATAAACACGGTTGCTGCAAAAGGGCATTGAAAGAAAAAGAAATATTCTAAGATTGCTTTTTAATATATAGCTGTATGTTTAGATAATATTTCTCCACATACAGCCATTTATTTTTTCAAACATTCGTATTTACTTATTGCAGCAACTCTACCAATTTTAAAACTGCCGCGTCTTCTTTTACTGATTTTACGGGCGCAAGGGATAGGTATTCTTTTCTTATCAAATTTATAAATTCTGTATTAATTTGTTTATCACTGTTTAACGAAGTGATGATTAGGGCGGTCTTTAAGGCATATGATTTAACCCGAATAGTATTCGCCGATTGTCTGCACGGATGAATATGAATATAATTAATAGGGTCTTCACCAAAGCGGAGTGTCCACTGGGAACCATCACTCAGTGTAATTGCTTTATAACTTTTTCCATCAGCCTGCAGCCATTGCAGGTAGTTTAGTAGATTTATTTTTATAACTCTTTCTAACTGAACTTCTATTTCATCACAAATATTTTTTAGGGTTAAAGTGCCAGTGTATAAATCCATCTGCGACTCACCAAGATGAACGATGCCTTTTTTTATCTCCTCAATTGGCAGCCTAGCACTTTTCTTTAAGAATTGTAGATGATGTTTCCAGCAGTTAAAAATAAAGGGAGATTGTATTGAAAAGTTTTCATTCATAATAGACTTTTAAGAAACCGTTAAAGAGAATGTACACGAAAAAATATTTTTGCATCGAATAAATAAGATTTGTTAATTCCTTTTTATCGTGAAGCTGCCGCAAGAACTGGTACAAATATGGCTACAGCCACTACAATGGCATTTTGCATATAAAAATTTGAAATAAACAGACCTGCTAATATTAACGACTCATTCATCTCCTCGATATCTATTTCACCTTTCGATGACGAACATTTAAAATTTATCGGTTTACTGCTGGAATCCGATAAACTCCATTTTGTATTCCAGAGGTTGTCATATTTCCAATTATAAACGGAATCGGGAATTATCTCTACTTGAGCTTTTGTCCCCCATTTATTATAAATGATTTTGCCAATGGATTTCCCGGCGGCAGAATCAATTATATCAGTTTGCTGTTTAAAAATTCCGGTAGTTGTAAATTCAAATTTTTTCCCGTTTAACTCTCCAAAGGCTATATTCTTCCAGACACTTTTGTTGAAACTGCCTATTAAATTATTGTCGGAGAAAATCTTGTAGGTTTCACTAAAAAATCCGCGTTTCCAGGTAAGTTTTGTCGGCATTACTTTATCC
>JAIOIM010000386.1 GCA_019912505.1 Ignavibacteriaceae bacterium | reverse complement strand
GTTATCAAATAATTGATCAATAAACGAATATGCGATGGGTTTAAAATTGGATGATTTGGGAACTGAAATATCTAACATATTTTTTATATTATTAACATATTCAGGGGATGAAATGATTTCGAGCAAACGTAGATCATCGGTAATATTTTCGTAACCGTAGTTTGTCAAGGCGTTATTCAATGCACGTTGCAGCAAAAGTTTGTCGTAGATTTCCTGTATATCATTCCCTGAAGTTTTGTACATTTCCAATAAATTCTTTACAAAAACTAAAAGAACGAGGAGTCCGTTTTTATAATCTTTTTCGATACCGACAGTCATCACCGAGCTGATAGTGTTAATTAAAGTTGTAAATGATTTTTTTGCAGAGAGGTTTTTAATCGATGAATGAAATATTTTTACAAAATTATAATCTTGTGTAATTTTCTCAAGCAGCTTATTTGCATCAACCGGTGGATTAAACGCATAATTAATTTCACGAACGAGGGCATCTAAATTGTTATAAATGTCTATCGGCAGCGAATCAAATTTATAATCTTTTGAGGAGCCTTTATTTTCTAAAATGGGGTCGCATGTAAAACAAAATTCTTCAATCAATTCCAGATTATGAGCATTAATTAGTTGTTCAATTTCCTTATGCACACCGGAAAGGTTTAATTCTTTCAATGCGTATTCAATCGAACTTACACCCCGGTTATTAAGAAATATGTTTAGTCTATAATACTCGCCGGATGTGTCAAGTATTTCTCTAAAATTTAAATATAAGCGGTAATCATAGCCTTGAAGCCAGATATAAATACCATTGTCGTAAAGGTCGCTGCCGTTAAATAAAAATTCTTGTTTAGTCTTGTGATTAAAAAGAATATAGTAATGATTACCATCATTATTAAAGCCCATGGTTTCGGAAAGTGTTCGTCCACTTACATTTTGTGAGTCACGAAGCTTTGGAACTGATTTCCTAATTGTCCCACGAGCTTCCGAATAACTATTATTATAAATAACTATAGTTTTTTCAGAACCAGCCTGGTTTGAAAACGCAAAGACGTTTTCATTTATGTTACCGAAATCGTCAATAAAATCGTAAAGTTCAAAATTGGTTACCGGAGAAAACAACCAGCGTTTTTGAATCAGCGGAAAAATCTCTGCTTCATGTCTCTTGACTAAGTTTGTATCAACATACTCATCGTAATAAGCTCGTTTGTATTCCATTCCATATTTTTCGGCAAATCCTTCTACCTGCCCATGTCCAAACATTGGGAGACCCGGAAGCGTAATCATCATTACGGCAACGCCAAAATATTTATCTCCCTTGCCGAACTGATTTACGGCGGTTTCCTCATCGGGGTTGCTCATAAAGTTAACGTAACGTTTTAGTATCTCGGGGTTAAAGTCGAGAGTGTTTTTTATCAGTTCACGATAATCGCTGTTTTCCTCTTTCATCATCATATGCATAAATGCGCTGTTGTAGACGCGATGCATTCCGAGTGTGCGGACAAAAAATCCTTCCATCAGCCAGAAGGCTTCTGCAAGCAACAATGTTTGAGGCATCTCCGCATTCATCCTGTCAACAACCTCACGCCAGAATTCTTCCGGAATTGCGGTATCAAATTCTTCCCGCGTCATTGTATAATCGGAACGTGAGGGAATAGCTCCGCCGGTACCGGGTTGAGGAAACCAGAGCCGTTGAAAATGTTTTTTCGTAAGAGTCATTGCGGCATCAAACCGGATGATTGGAGTTTTGCGCGCAACGTGCATAATGGTTTGAATGAGAGATTCTCTTACTTCCGCGTTGAGCAAATTAAGCTGGGCAGTATCATTCCACGGCATGTTTGTTCCATCGTTACCATGATAAATATAAGTTATTTTCCCGGTGATATTATCTTTTCTTTGGAAGACTACTGCAGCATCTTTTTTTGAATAATATTTATCTTCAATTCTAATTTCGAATCTGTCGTCATCCGATAGGTTTGGACCGTGAAAACTATATCCGGGATATGGCGGATCGTTTCTTTGAACAAAATAGTGTGGACTCTCAGTAATCCATTTTGAAAAGATACCGGTATGATTCGGCACCATATCGGATGCCATTCTAATTCCACGCATCCAAGCACGATGTTTTAAATTCTCGAATGCTTTTTCGCCGCCAAGTTCTTCTGCAATAACATAATCGTACAACGAATATGCGGATGCAGCAGCTTCCGGGTTGCCGGTATATTGTTTTACTTTTTGAGATGCAGTGCTGCGTTCCCAAAGTCCAATTAGCCAAAGCGAATTAAGATTCCACAACGCTAATTTGTCCAACTCTTCATCCGGTATTTGGTCTAACCGAGTAATTGAGCGCTGGTATGTTTTTGATAATTGGTTTAACCAGACAAACGCATTTTTTGCAATCATTACAACACGGGGCATCCAGTCGGTGTCTTGTGTAAAACGTTCCGGTTCAGCATAATAAAAATTTGTTTCTTCTTTTGTTAACTGCATACCCGCAGCAATTTTTGAACGGATACGCTGGAAGAAATCTTTATCGAGTACATAATTTGGAACAGGGGGAGTAGCTTTTTCTCCGCCGCCCTGCTGGATGAAAAGCTTTGCGTCCTCGTAAATCAAATCTTTGCTTGATAAAATTCGTTTATGAAATTTATCTTGAATATAAACGTCCCAGTTTTCCAAAATAAAATCTAATTGAGCTTCGAGACTTTGGGGTGCGGAATAAATAGGTTTACGTAAAAACTGAAAAAGAGGGAGCAATTCTTTACCCACCGGCTTTTCAGTTATAAAAAATTGTTCTACCGAATCAATAACTTCAATATATTTTACTTTTTTTGAAAGCTGTTCATCGTCATAAAACTCGTCAAAATTTTTAGCTGCCGGGTTATTGTTTTCGAGATGAAGTAAAATTAACTCTTCAAGTATAACTTCACGGTTTGGCTTTGCGTAGGTTGTATCTTCCAAAAATTCTTCAGGTGATTGAATACCTTTAAAAACTTTTTGCGGAGGAAATTCGTTAATATACTCTATCAGAACATCGTGTAATTCTTTTTCGCCTAGATGCTGTTGCAGGTAATTGATACTTCTTGCTATAACGCCGTTGTTTTCTTTTTCTTCATAATGCTTTATAATATAGTGGTAGATTTCATGAAGAAGTCCGAGCGCGTTTAACTGCCCGGCGGTTACCTGAAGGTTATGCTGACCTTCAATCCGCCGTGTCTCATTTATTTTTTCGGTTAATATTCTCGCTTGTTTAAAATCTGCGATAATAAAATCGCCGTTTAACGCGAATAAATTTTTATCAAACTTGTATTTTTTTCTTGTATTTCGGGAAACGTGAAATTCGTAGTAAGTCATTGAAAATCAAATGTTATAATTTTAAGATATTCTAGCATTGGTAATATAATAAATATCAACCGGAAAAGTTTTAATATGATAGGTATAACTTACAAATCAATATATCATTTTTGATATATACTCTGGGAATAACTTTCGCCAATAATTATAACCGCAGCCGACTTCCTCTTTTACATCGAGCCAATGATTTACATCTTTTAAAGAGAGAATGCCTGATAATTGTTTGCTTTGGTTAAAATTTATATCATCGTCACCGGTAGCGAGCAGTATCCCCATTTGCCGTATTTTGTCGAGATACCATTTATCTTCTAAGTTCGGAAGATAATCGAGTGGATTGTGGAAATAACTGTTATCATCATAATGCCCGAAAATAAACTGCTTTATATCAAAAATTCCGCCGAGCATAATAATATGACTGAATCTATCAGGATGTCTGAATGCGAGATTAGCTGCATGATATCCTCCTAAGCCGCATCCTGCAACTGCAATTTTTTGATTACCGGAATCATACATTATAAACTCAATTACATCGTTTAATATTACATTTTCGTAACCAATATGAGTTTTAACGCGGTCAGAGGGATGAATTGACCAATTGTACCAACTCATATCATCCACAGAATCGGGGCAGTAAATTTTTATTTTCCCATCATCAATAAGTTTAGAAACAGAAGAAATCAAACCTTCATCTTTTGCCTGGTAATATTTTCCTTTTGCATCGGGAAATAATAATATCGGATAACCGGAATGACCGAAAATAAGCATCTCAAACTCGCGTTCGAGATATTCGGTAAACCATTTATGGTATTCTTCTTTCATTTACGCCATTTAGTTTATAATAATTAGTTAATTTGGGTTGCGGTAAATATAAACAATTTGAAGAACGACAAAAGCATTATTTTGCGGTAAATTTGTTTTTAATTTGCGGGTCAGATTGTTTATCTCTATCCGAATTGAAATTCTTACATCATTACGGTATTTTTGTTCTTCTTATGAAAGATAATATGCATCAAACGCCGCTAATGGCGCAGTACTTTAAAGTAAAAGAACAGCACCCTGATACAGTTTTATTGTTTAGGGTGGGTGATTTTTTTGAAACTTGTGATGAAGACGCAAAACTTGCATCCAAGGTTCTTGGGATAACTTTAACCAAACGGGGCACAAACAATGGTGAAGATGTTCCGCTTGCCGGTTTCCCGCATCATGCAATTGATACATACCTGCCTAAGCTTGTAAGAGCCGGTTACCGTGTTGCTGTTTGCGAACAGGTAGAAAACCCGAAGTTTGCAAAAGGGATTGTAAAACGGGAGGTAGTTGAAGTTGTAACGCCCGGTGTGGCATTTTCTGATAAGCTGCTCGATCATAAAAAAAACAACTATCTTCTCTCTATTTGTCTTAAAGAAGAAATAGCGGGAATATCATTTTGCGATATTTCAACGGGTGAATTTTATTCGTTTGAAATACCGGCGAATGTTTTAGTGCAGCAGATCGAATCGATCAATCCTTCGGAAGTGCTTGTTCAAAAGAGAGACAAGGATAAATTAACAACTCTCGTTCACAAAATTAACCCGAACATCAGAATAACAAAAGTTGATGATTGGGTTTTTAATTTTGAATATGCAAAAGAACTTTTAATAATGCAGTTTAAAACCGTAAACTTAAAAGGATTCGGTGTCGATTTGCTTCACGCGGGTATTATTTCCTCCGGTGTGGTGTTAAATTATTTGCAGGAAACACAGAAAGCAAATCATTCACACATAACAAAAATATCGGCGTATAATCCATCCGATTATATGGCATTGGATTTTTCGACAAAAAGAAACTTAGAAATAACTTTCTCAATGCAGGACGGAAGCAGGGAAGGGTCGCTTATTTCGATAATGGACAAAACCGAAACCGCAATGGGTGGAAGACTATTAAAAAAGTGGATTTCGGCTCCGTTAAAAAAAATAGAGCTTATCCAGAGGCGGTTAGACAGTGTTGAAGAGTTAGTAAACGGTAAAAAGCAAAGAAAAAATTTATCTGAACTTCTGAAAGAAATAGGCGACCTTGAAAGGTTGATTTCTAAAGTGTGTACAAGCAGGGCAAATCCACGCGAAATAAACGCAGTTAAGACATCCTTAAAAAAAATACCAAAACTTAAAGAATTTTTACTGCCTTTCTATGGCGAACTTTTAGTTAATGTTAACAGCAATCTTTCCCCGTTAGACAGGCTTGTTGAAAGAATTGAAAAATCTCTTGTAGATAATCCGCCATTAAGCATAATTGACGGCGGCATTATAAAATCAGGCTATAGCCCGGAGCTTGACGAATTACGCGATATTTCATTAAATGGAAAAGACTGGATCGCTAATCTTCAAAAAAGCGAGCGTGAGAGAACCGGCATCTCATCACTAAAAGTAAATTATAATAAAGTTTTCGGTTATTACATTGATATAAGCAACACGCATAAAGATAAGGTACCTTCTGATTATATCCGAAAGCAAACTCTTGTAAATTCTGAGAGGTACATTACTCCAGAATTAAAAGACTATGAGGATAAAATTCTTCATGCCGAAGAAAAAATATATGAACTTGAATCACAGCTTTTTAATGAACTGCGGTTAACTGTTTCTGCAGAAGCCGAGGCTATACAGCAGAACGCCAAATTTATAGCCGTGCTTGATTGTCTTGTTTCGTTTGCGGAATGCGCCGAAATGTATAGTTATGTTAAACCGCTTTTAAGCGATGATGATGAATTGGAGATATTAGAAGGTCGGCATCCGGTGGTTGAAAGAATTTTACCCCCCGGTGAAAAATATACAGCCAACAACTGCAAGCTTGATAATAATGATACACAAATTATTATATTAACGGGACCGAATATGGCTGGTAAATCAGTTTATCTAAGGCAGGTAGGCTTGATAATTCTATTAGCGCAAATAGGTTCGTTTGTACCGGCAAAAAAAGCAAAAATAAGTTTGGTGGATAGAATTTTTACGCGCGTTGGCGCAAGCGATAATATAGCTGCCGGTGAATCTACATTTTTGGTTGAGATGCAGGAAGCTGCAAATATTTTGAATAACGCCACATCAAAAAGTCTTGTTTTGCTAGATGAGATAGGTCGCGGTACCAGCACATTTGATGGTATCTCAATTGCGTGGGCTATTACCGAATATTTACATGATAACCCAAACGTAGCTGCAAAAACATTATTTGCCACACATTACCATGAACTTAACGAAATGGCGGAAATATTTCCAAGAATAAAAAATTATAAAGTAGAAGTTCGTGAATATGATGATAAGGTTATATTTTTACACAACGTAAATCCAGGCAAAGCTGACCACAGCTACGGGATACAAGTTGCACAAATGGCAGGGCTGCCGAGATTTGTTACGAACAGAGCAAAAGAAATCCTGGAAAATCTTGAGGGGAAAGAATTAACTCCCTATGAGATAAAAAAGGAAAAGCTGAAAAAAATAAAATCGGAAGAAAATAACCAGATTAGTTTATTTGAATTTCAGGACGACAAAATCAGAAAAGAAATTGATAACATCGAGATAAATAACCTGACTCCGCTTGAAGCTTTAAATAAACTTAGCGAACTTAAAAAAAGAGTGAAGGAAAAATAACTGTGTTTGGTAGTGTTCTTAAATATATTGTATTATTGGTGCTTTTAACGGGAGCATGCGGAATAATATCGTGCGGAAATAAAAATTCTCCCCAAGTGGAGCAGTATATTAAATCCGTAGAAATAGAACGGACTGTTAAAGATTCTATTTTTGAGCACACACCTGAGTCTCCATTTGCAAGCGATGCAAAAGCCCATTTTCATCCTCTTGTTTATTACGATGTAAATCATCAATTCGTTTTTAAAAGTAAATTGTACTTATTTAACAGCAAAGATACGGTTAAGGTGTTTGGGACTAAAGGTGAGGAAAGAAAAGCCATTAAGTATGGTTATGTAAAGTTTATTTACCTTGAAAGGAAGTTTAAACTTAATGTTTATAAAGGATTTTCAAAAAATGGGGATGAATATTACAGCATCTGGTTTACTGATAAAACTACCGGCGAAGAAACTTATGGAGTAGGGAGATATCTGGATTTTGAATTACAACCAGATGCGGAGCATGAATATAC
>JAIOIM010000385.1 GCA_019912505.1 Ignavibacteriaceae bacterium | reverse complement strand
ATTACTTTATTAGTAAAGTTGATGCAAAATAAACTAATATAAATATGAGCGTTCATCATCCTCGATAGATACGAACCGAAGGATTCTTTTGAATTCGGTCAGGTGTTTATATAGCCCTTTAAATCGATAATCAATTTCGGCTGTTTATTCCTCCAGCTTTTTAAAATAAAAAAATTGAATTGAGCAATTTAATCAGTCACCGTAGGCAATATAAAATTTCTAATTTCCACACCCTCTAAAGGCTGTGTCAGTATTCAAACAAAACCGTTACGCCACAGCGCACAGGTGAAACGGTTGGGAAGCTTATTTTTTTCATTTACACCTCGATTAATCGAGGTGTTAATAATCTCTTAGATAATTAAAAACCATGGCTTTCATACCACATCTACATATCGGAGCATTCATTAACAGTCTCGTGTAATATGAGTTAATCACTAATTTAACCCGTCAAATTTATCCGCCGTTAAACGGAATATTTGCCATTCTTCAAGCAGGGAAGCCTCGAGATTTTTGTAAAACTCAATCGACGGGGTGTTCCAATTTAACACCGACCATTCAACTCTTCCGCAGTCTCTCTGCTTTGCAAGTTTTACAAGACTTAGAAGCAGTAGTTTGCCAATTCCTTTTCCGCGAAGCTGCGGGCGAACATAAAGGTCCTCGAGATAAACACCCGGTTTACCGACAAAGGTAGAAAAATTATGAAAAAAAATTGCATGCCCTGCCGGCTGCCCATCGTACTCTGCAATTAACACTTCGGCATAAGGTCTGCTTCCGAAAAGATTTTTTTTTAAGCTTTCCTCGTTAACTTTTACTTCGTGCAGAAGTTTTTCATATTCTGCAAGCTCTATTATAAAATCGAGTATCTGTTTAACATCTCTTTCTTCCGCGGTTCTAATAATTGTTTTATCTTTTTCTAATATCATCATTATAGTATCAATTGTTAAATTGTAATTTAATAAACGTAAATATATTTTCCCGCACCTAATTTTACTTTCTACTTTAAACTTTCAACTTTCAACTTTGAGCCTTCCCCTCCATCCACCTATTGGTTTTAATAGCCGCGAGTGAAAAAAGATAACCGAACGCACTGCCTACCATAGCTCCCGCAATAATATCGGAAGGATAATGAAGTCCAAGATAAACCCGGCTGAGAGCAATGAGCGAAGCAGCTATAAACAGCGGCAATTTTAAATTAGGATATATTCGGTAAAACAAAACGGCAACCGCAAAATTATTTGTTGCATGGTTAGATGGAAATGAAAACGAACCTGTACAGCCAAGCGGGGTTAGTACATCCGAAAGTGCGTTACATGGTCTTATCCGTTGGAATATTTCTTTTATAATTCGGTGCTGTAACTGGTCGGTAACAACTATCATCAAAATAACAGCGGCGGCGGCTATACGCCCCTGTCTGCCGCCTTTGGTAACGAGAATGCCAAGCAGAATTATGTAAGCGATGTACCAATTGTTTACATTTGTTATAATAGAGAAAAACTTGTCTAAAAAACCTGCTGAAAGAGTGTGGTTAAAAAAGTAAAATATCGCTAAATCTATTGAGTATAAAAAGTCTGCCATATAATCTAATTTTTTTTTCGATGTGTAATCTATAAAAAAAATAAATAGTATACTTGCAGGGTGTAATTTATTTCAATTTGCGGTTTTCGATTTCTTAAAGAAATTTGTTAAATTTTAAAACACTTAATGAAGGAATAATCATAAAAA
>JAIOIM010000384.1 GCA_019912505.1 Ignavibacteriaceae bacterium | reverse complement strand
ACAAGTAAAAAGGAAAAACTGATTGATAATTATAATAAAGTTTGATGCTGATTGGGGGGAAGACTGAAAAAAAAATTAAAAGTAATATCTTCATTTTACGTTACAGAGAACCATCAACCGGCAGGCAGTGAAAAAATAAATGATGTTCCCTCGCCAGGTTTACTTTCGGCACGAATTAAACCATTATTTTTTTCGATAAAATCTTTACATAGTAATAAACCCAAACCCGTTCCTTTTTCTGCACTATTTACGCTTTGTTTAACATCAACGCCAAGTTGAAATAGTTTCTGCATCTCTTCTTCAGGTATTCCAATACCGGTGTCAGTTATACTTATTTCAATTTTATCATCAAACCTGCGGGCAGAAATTGTAATACGCCCTCCTTCGGGTGTAAATTTTAACGCGTTTGAAACAAGATTACGCATTACTGTATCAATCATCTGTGCATCCGCAAGGGCTGTAAGTGAGTTGCTTAACGTATTTACTAAAGCAATTTCTTTGAACTTTGCATTATTCGAATATAGGTTTAATATCTGTTGAGCAATTTTTTGCAGCGGAAGCCGAGTTGGTTTAAAATCAATTTTACCACTTTGAAGGCGTGACCAGTGCAAAAGGTTTTCTAACAAATTAAAAACGCTTTTAACCGATGTTGAAACCATAGTTGAATATTTTTTTATTTCCTCGCGGCTCATCGTCTCTGCTTCTGACGAAAGTATTTCGGAAAAGCCAATTAAGCCGGTAAAAGGGCTGCGCAGATCGTGCGAAATTATTGAAAAAAATTTATCCTTGTCGGCATTTAACTGTTGCAGTTTTTCTTCTGACTCGCTCAATTTATTCGTAAGCTCAATCATCTCAACGGCGTGCTGCTCAATTACATCGCGGCTCATCTGAATTTCTTCAATGTGTTTGTTTAAGTCTTCCTCGGTTGATTTTGATAAGGTTATATCGCGAACTAACCCAATCGAATAAAACTTGCTATTTTGAAGAATAGTTGTAAAAGCTATCTCTACAGGGAAAACTTCTTCATCATTTTTTACTGCATATAATTCAAATAGTTCTTTAACCGACTCCCCAGTTAGATTTTGTTTTATTTTCTTAAATTTATCTTCAAAAAGTCCGGCATAGCGGGGAGGCATAAGCAGGGTTGTAAATTTTTTATGAATGATTTCGTCTGCAGTATATCCAAACATTGATG
>JAIOIM010000383.1 GCA_019912505.1 Ignavibacteriaceae bacterium | reverse complement strand
ACTGGATTTTGAGTCCAGCGCGTCTACCAATTCCGCCACTCCGGCAAATGTGTTTTCCGCAACTTCCTATATGTTTGAAAATCGGGATGCAAAATATAGAGATTTGAGTACCGTAGTGTCAAGCCAAAGTATATATAATGTTAAAGAATTTCCTTTAGCAAATTGCCTAAGTAACGTTATCATCAAAAAAAACGGTTAGGAAAAAATGAATTATTCAATTTTCCTTAAATTAGTAGCACCGGATTTAGCTGTTTATTATATTCTATAAAAAAAAAGAAATTATATGGCAGAGCTTAAAATTGGTACATGCAGTTGGAAGTATGACTCGTGGCGGGGAAGTGTATACAGCAACAGTAACCGTCTGAATTATCTTGAAGAATATTCAAATAAGTTCGAGACTGTTGAAGTTGATCAATGGTTCTGGTCTTTGTTTGATAAAATCGTTCTTCCCGACAAACAAGTTGTTGCCGAATATAAAGCGGCAATTCCTGAAGATTTTAATTTTACAATTAAAGCACCAAATTCACTTACACTAACTCACTATTACAATAAGAAAAAAAGTGAACCGCTAAAGAGAAATCCGCATTTTTTATCACTTGACCTTTATGAACAATTCCTTGAACAAATCGGTTTAATTATACCCAGAACAGCCTCCATAATTTTTCAATTTGAATATTTAAATAAAGATAAAATGAGTTCTGTAAAAGAATTTCAAAACTACATTAGCAGTTTTATTGCCGAACTCCCTGCCGGTTCTCCACGCATTTCAATCGAAACGCGTAACCCAAATTATTTATCGGCTGATTATTTTAATATGCTTAACCGGTTAAATATTTCGCATGTTTTTCTTGATGATAACGATACTTAGGCAATTTGCTAAAGGAAATTCCTTAACATTATATATACTTTGGCTTGACACTACGGTACTCAAATCGCTATATTTTGCATCCCGATTTTCAAACATATAGGAAGTTGCGGAAAACACATTTGCCGGAGTGGCGGAATTGGTAGACGCGCTGGACTCAAAATCCAGTATGGCTCAAACCATGTGCCGGTTCGAGTCCGGCCTTCGGTACAAAAACCTGCTTTAGAGCAGGTTTTTTTTAAGATAAACTTCATCTTCAAATAAAAAAATAATTATCTTAAAGATGAATTTTTTATTTTTTTGAATTGCTCTTATGAAATTAAATTACCGTTCAATTATTTACATTCTTATTGTTGCTTCCCTTCTCGGTTTATTGGTTAATTACCTTGACCCGAAAGGGATTTCATTTATTCGAGATAACGGACAGTTACCAAACAGCACTGTCATCGGCGGAGTAAATGATACAGACCCTGAACCCCAACAAATTGGGCTACCGCAGGCGTACAAATTTTACAAAGAAAAAGTTGTGTTTTTCGATGCACGGGAAGTGGACGATTATACTGAAGGGCACATAGATGGCGCAATAAATATTTCCTATGTTCAGTTTGATGAAATGAAGTCCAAACTTGATGCAGTGTCCAAAGACGATATTGTTGTTACTTACTGTGGCGGCGATGACTGCGATTTAAGTATACTTCTTGCAAACGAAATGATGAAAATAGGTTATAAAAAAGTATTCGTGTTTTTCGGCGGCTGGAAAAAATGGCTTACGGCAAATTACCCTATCATCGTAAACGGCGATCTTTATAACGCGGAGACGGAATGAAAAAAATAATTTCAAATGAATATTTTCTTTTAACCTCAAGAATTGTTCTCGCTTTCGTTTTTATTTTTTCGGGAATCGAAAAAATTAACGATCTGCAAAATTTTTCGTATGCTATAACAAATTATAAGTTGCTGCCCGTATCAATTGTAAATGTTTTTGCTATTTCACTCCCCTGGATAGAACTTATAGCCGGCGTACTTTTGTTGTTCGGTATTAGCGTAAAAGAAAATGCCGCTATAATAAACGTGCTGCTTATTCTTTTTATTGCGGCTATTGGCATTAGTGTGTTACGCGGTTTAAACATCGACTGCGGTTGTTTCGGCACAGCCGGGGGGCAAAAAGTCGGCTTTACAAAAATTGGAGAAAATACACTCCTGCTGCTATTGGGTTTACAATTGATGTTTTGGGATAGTAAAAAGCTGATTATCCGAAACTGATTTGAACTGTTAATCGGTTCAAAAACATTGAATAGTATTATTGCGTTTTGTTTCACGAAGTCGCACAAAGGAAGCGTAAAGTTCCACAAAGATTTATTTCAACGTAATTTATGTTATTCCCTTTTCTTTATAAGTTTACCAGGTAAAAATTAAAGTTTATGCAAAGTCTAACTGATCATCAAAAAGGTATACTCGGTGTAGTTGCGGCGGCTGTTCTCTGGAGTTCCGGCGGACTGCTGATAAAACTTATTTCGCTCAATGCAATGCAGCTTTCATTTTTCAGATGTTTGATTGCCGCTATTGTAATCGGTGCGGTATTCCGCAAAGATGTTATTTACGCAAACGGACTTGCATTAATAAACGCAATTTTTTATGCGGCTGTACTTATCTTGTTTGTTATTGCAACCAAAACAACAACGGCTGCAAACGCTATTTTTCTCCAATCAACCGCGCCAATTTATGTATT
>JAIOIM010000046.1 GCA_019912505.1 Ignavibacteriaceae bacterium | reverse complement strand
ATTTTGGTCTGTCTCAAGCAGCTGCATCTCCGCCGTTTCGATTATAATGTTATCCTGTTTCATCTAAAATTATTACCATTTAAAATATTGAGTAATTCGCTACAACTAATTATCGGAAAAAATTTTCGATTATTAACCGATATTACCCAGAGATTATAAATGAATAGTCTGATATTTAGAGTTTGTATGAAAGCAATGGTTTTTAATTGCCTTAAATAGTATAGAATAAAAATTGACAAACAGAAACCGGGCAAAATATTGAATGGGATTGCATTAACGCCTAGATTTATCGAGGTGCCAATGGAAAAAAATAAACTTCTCCCCTTTACCTTCTGCTTTAGCTGGCGGACTAAAAACAAAAACAACTTTCCGCTGCTGTAGCCGGACAAATCCGTTGCTGCGGATGCGGCAATTCAAAATATAACTTTTGTAAGGTGGCTTATTCAATAATATTTATCCTTAACCCTTCGGTGCAGTTTGTGCACATATCAATACCGTCTCTGTTTTTCAAAACCGACATTCTGAATTTGTAATATTTCTTGCTCTTCCAAATTTCATCGAAGGTAGTACCTTTTAACAAACCCATTTCATAATTGGCATCTTTATCAAAACAGCAGGGTACAATTTTGCCATCCCAGGTTACTACAGATGTCCGCCAAAGAGCAAAACAGTGGTTTTTAATGTTTCCCTTCATTTTAAGTTCACCGTTTTTTAAAACATATCTCCTGTATTCTTCGTTTGCGGGTAAAAAATGGAGCGCATTTTCGTAAGATGAAACCTGCATAGTTTTTAATACTACATTATCAACTCCTGCTTCTTTACCGTAGCTAAAAACCTTTTCTATCTGATCTTCATTTTGCTTCATAACTATAAACTGAAATTCAACAAAAGGTTTTTTAAGTTTTTTTTCTTTTTTCTTTTTAATTAGTAAACGCAGAGCCTTATCAGCATCTTTAAATGTTCCGCCGACTCTATAGTTTTGATACGATTTTTCGTCAAGTCCGTCTATAGAAAAGATTAACTTATCAGGTGCACTCTCTAAAACAAGATCAACTTTTTTTTCGTTTATCAGCAATCCGTTTGTGCTGATAGAAACATAAATATTTTTTGACTGAGCATATTTTATCATTTCAGGCAGTTCTTTGTTTATATACGGCTCGCCCTGAAAAAATAGTTGAATATAAAAACAATGCTCATAAATCTGGTCAATTACATTTTTGAAATTTTCAAACTTCAATAACCCAAGCGGGCGGGTTAACGCGCCTAAACCGGAAGGACATTCAGGGCACTCTAAATTACAAAAGTTTGTCGGTTCAACTGAAAATGTAAGCGGTTTACCCCATACAACAGGTCTCCTAACAATTTTAGATATTTGAAATGAAGTAATAACTTTTACGGCGTTAAACAATCTTTTGAAAGTAAAATACTGC
>JAIOIM010000382.1 GCA_019912505.1 Ignavibacteriaceae bacterium | reverse complement strand
AATTAATAAAGTGGAAACAAAAATGAATTTTATAAACCTAATTCATCTTTAACTTCTTTAAAAGCATTAACAGCAAAATCGAGGTCTGCTTTTGTATGCGCTGCGGAAATTTGTGTGCGTATCCGCGCGGTTCCTTTTGGCACAACCGGAAAGAAAAAGCCTATTACATAAACTCCTTTTTCGAGCATACGGGCGGCAAACTTTTGCGAGAGTGCCGCATCGCCGAGCATAATTGGAACAATCGGGTGAACGCCGTCTTTTATTTCCAAACCTGCTTTTTTTATTTCTGCTCTAAAATATTTTGTGTTTTCCTCAAGCTTGTCGCGCAGGTGCGTGGATGATTCTAACATATCAAGCACTTTTATAGATGCCGCAACAATACCCGGCGCAACAGTATTGCTGAATAAATATGGACGCGAACGCTGGCGCAGCAAATCGATAATTTCTTTTCTGCCGGAAGTATAACCGCCGCTTGCGCCGCCGAGGGCTTTGCCGAGCGTACCTGTAATAATGTCAATTCTTCCCATTACATCGTTGTACTCGTGTGTGCCTTTGCCATGTTTACCCATAAAACCAACCGCATGCGAGTCATCAACCATTACCAACGCATCGTATTTATCGGCAAGATTGCATATTGCTTTTAGGTTGGCAATGTAGCCGTCCATCGAAAACACGCCGTCGGTGGCTATTAATCTGTAACGGGCTGATTTAGCTGCTTTAAGTTGTTCCTCAAGATCGTTCATGTTGTTGTTTGCGTAACGGTAACGCTGCGCTTTGCTGAGGCGTACACCATCAATTATAGATGCGTGGTTTAGCGAATCGCTTATTATTGCATCGTCTTCCGAAAGAAGAGTTTCGAACAACCCGCCGTTTGCATCGAAGCAGGATGTGTATAAAATTGTATCTTCGGTACCAAGAAAGCGGGAAATTTTGCTTTCTAATTCTTTATGTATTTCCTGTGTTCCGCAAATAAAACGTACCGATGATAAACCGTAACCCCATTTATCAAAACTTGCTTTTGCGGCTTCTATTATTTCTTTGTTGTCCGCCAGTCCAAGATAATTGTTGGCGCACATGTTTAATACTTTTTTACCGCCGGCAACGTAGATGTTTGCGCTTTGCGGACTTGTAATTATTCTCTCTGTTTTAAAGAGTCCTTCGCTTTTAATATTATTTAGCGTCTCACGAAGCTGTTCCTTTATTGAACCGTACATCGTAATCCTTTCTTTTAATTTTTAAATTTCTTTCCAGTCGAGTAAAATCTTGCCGGAGTTGCCTGACTTCATCAACTTAAAACCTTCTTTAAAATCTTTATAAGAAAACTTGTGAGTTATTACAGGTGAAATGTCCAATCCTGATTCTACCATTACAGACATTTTATACCACGTTTCAAACATTTTTCTTCCGTAAATTCCGCGCAATGTTAAACCGTTAAATATAACTTTTTCCCAATTTATTGAAGCTGTTGAAGGAAGTATCCCGAGCAGTGCAATATTTCCGCCGTGGAACATAACTTCAATCATATCGTTAAGCGCATGTATGTTGCCCGACATTTCGAGACCGACATCAAAACCTTCTTTCATGCCGAGTTCTTTTACTACGTCTTTTAGTTTTTCTTTAGAAATATCAACAGCGCGTGTCACTCCCAATTTTCGCGCAAGTTCCAAACGGTAGGAATTCATATCGGTAATAACCACGTTACGTGCCCCAGCGTGTTTTGCAATTGCCGCAGCCATTATTCCTATTGGTCCTGCACCTGTAATTAGAACGTCTTCACCAAGAAGTTCAAACGAAAGGGCAGTGTGGGTTGCGTTTCCGAACGGATCAAATATCGACAGAATATCATCGGGTGTTTTGTGGTCGTTTTGCCAAAGATTTGTAACGGGGATAGAAAGATACTCTGCAAATGCACCGGCACGGTTAACCCCAACACCTTTTGTGTAAGGGCATAAATGTCCGCGTCCGGCACGGCAATGTCGGCAATGTCCGCAAACTAAATGACCTTCGCCGCTTACAACTTCACCTATTTTAACATCATGCACATTGCTTCCAACAGCTTCTATAACACCCATGTATTCGTGTCCTACAACCATCGGCACGGGTATGGTTTTTTGCGCCCATTCATCCCAGTTATAAATATGCACGTCCGTACCGCAGATAGCGGTTTGTTTTATTTTTATGAGAACATCATTAATACCTATTTCGGGAACCGGCACTTCATCGAGCCACAAACCGGGCTCGGCTAACTTTTTTACAAGAGCCTTCATCTTTTTCATATTTTTTTTCCTTCTGTTAAGGTTGTTTTTAAGATGAAAAATTATTTCGATTATTATCTTAAAATTAGATATTAAAGGAACAAAGGACAACGTAAGAAGAAACGAATTTATGATACTTAAAAGTGGTTATAAAAATTAGATGACGGCTCTTTTTTATGAACGATAGCTTGCACAGATTAAAAATATTTGCACAGA
>JAIOIM010000381.1 GCA_019912505.1 Ignavibacteriaceae bacterium | reverse complement strand
GGATAGTGAAGTAATGTTTGTGTAATACTTGATAAAAAAATTGGAGGATGATTTTCTCATCCCCCATAAATTTATAAATTAGATTGAAAATGGCTTTATGATAATTTTAAGGTTCAACCATAAAATAACCGGACATTTCTAAATGCAATGCAGAGCAGAACTCGGTGCAATAGTAAGGAAATACTCCTTCTTGAGTTGCGGTAAATTCTATTGTTTGCGTTTCACCCGGTTCAAGACTTAAGTTATAATTATAGTATGGCAAACCAAAACCATGTGTAGCATCTTTTGCCCTTTCAATATTGGTTATATGCCAAATAACTTTATCACCTTTTTTAACTTTTACTTGATCGGGCGTTAGATGACTTCTAATAGCACTCATCCAAATTTCTACAGTGTTTCCTTTCTTCTCAATTCTTTCTTTTCCAGCTTCAACGCCGTACTTAGATTTACTTTGAGTTCCCGGATCCCAGCCAATTTCGGGATAAACATCCCACGAATTTATTTTGTCTGCTTTAATTATTTGTGCATAATGAGGTTCACCAACTCCAATAGGCATATCATATAAAAGCTGCATTTTTGCTTTTGGATTAGCAATATCAATTAGCTGAAAATTTTGTGGAAGCAGCGGACCAACGTTTGAGAATCTGTCAATCGACCATTTATCAAGTGATACTAAATATTTACCATCCGGGTCAACATTATCGCCTTCAGCAACAGCAAGATGACCTACGTTATAATTGATCGGTATTTTGTCAACAAGCGTCCAACCTTTGGTTCCGTTTTTGTCAGTGTATTTTCCGCCAAGCGCCCATCTTGCAACAGCGCTTTCAAGGAACAAACTTGTATAGGCGTAACCATTAGGATCAAACTGAGTATGCAGCGGACCTAAACCAACTTCAATTTGTGCTTCCATTGCGTCGTCAAATTTTATAATGTTCACACCAAATTCATCTTTACCTTCAAATTTATTATTATCAATTGCATCTTTTATTTTATTGAAGTTAAAAACTGTAACATGCGGATCAAGTTTGCCTGCTATAACAAGATAACCTCCATCAGGGGTTACATCTACTCCGTGGGGAGATTTAGGCTCCGGAACAAATGTTAAAACATTTTCTTTTGCAACTACATCAAGCGGAATTACATTAAAGCCATTCACTTTTATTGTCTTGCCGGATTTAAATAACTGTTCAGCTTTCTTAAGATTAATAACATGCAGATAATCCATATCGCGTTGAGATGCGCCGGCTTCAAATGACGGATTGCCATCCAAGTTGCCGCCGGTAGCCATTTCAGTATTAAATGAATTTATAAAAACATAACCATCGCTAACTAATTTACCGGCGTCTGCTAAATCTTGCCAATAAGGAGGAAGTTCTATGGCGAAAGATTTATTCTTATCTATTCTTCCCTTTTCTCTGTCAAATTTCCAGAAAGTTGCCATTCCGCGGTACTTAGTTTTATACTCCGACAAAGGTGCGTATTCGCCAGCCCACGGCATTGCATACTGCCCGCCTTCAATTATATACTCGGTATTAGGCGTAACGAATGTTCCACCGTGGTCGCTATAGGAAAGTGGATTTTTTATAATTTGTTTTGTTTCAAAATCTTTCAAATCAATTACTGCAACGCGCGCATTTGCTTTATCATTAATAAACAAATATT
>JAIOIM010000380.1 GCA_019912505.1 Ignavibacteriaceae bacterium | reverse complement strand
AAAATATATACTTTAATGGTTTATTCATCTTGGCAAAATTAAAGCATTACTTAAATTAATAATTCGCAAATCGAACTTTTCCTTTCGGAATATATTACTGTTCATCTTAATAGAATCATTTTATTGGTAGCCTTAAAATTTTCGGTGGACAAGGTGTAAAAATATATTCCGCTCGTTAAAAAAGAGCCGTCAAAATTTATTTTGTAATTTCCAGACTGTTTAACAGAATTAACAAGTGAGGCAACTTCTCTTCCTAATAAATCAAATACTTTTAACGATACGAATTCTGTTGCTACCAAAGTATATTCAATAGTTGTTGTTGGGTTAAAAGGATTTGGATAATTTTGTTTGAGCGAAAAACTTAGCGGTGTGAAATTAATATTATGGATTACCGTTGGTTCCCGGTAGCCGAATAGCTTTCCGCCGGTGCGCTGTGCGTTTCCTTTAAATGTTGACCAAATATTTTTATTTGCAATTCCCGGTGTATCCCAACCGTAAACTCTTTTATTTAATGATGCCGCAAATATTTCAATATCGCCGTCACCATCTATATCAATTACTGTTGGGGAAGTATTAAAACCTTTAACCACATAAACGTTTTCTGCTTCAAGCGGGAAACCTGATACAAGCGATCCGTTTTTATCGAAAGCATAAATAAGTCCATCGTTTGTGGGGGCAATTACATCCGGCAGGCTATCGCCGCTAACATCTGCAAGTGCAACAGAACCATCAACCCAGGTTGCATAAACTTTTTGAGGATAGTTTTTTAAAAGGTTGCCTTTTAAATTCCACACCCAGACTTTTGCACTATCAACCGCCATTACATTTCCAAAAGCAATCTCGGGTATGCTGTCGCCGTCCATATCGGCAATTGCCACATTTGCATTCGGGTGTCCGCTTTCTATCGGAAATGGAAAATTCGCCAGCAGGTTTGCCGAGTAATCGAATGCGTAAATTCCGTTTATATTTGTATTTTCGGGCATAGCGCGTAAAATAATTTCGAGATTGCCATCTAGGTTTAAATCATACAAAGAA
>JAIOIM010000045.1 GCA_019912505.1 Ignavibacteriaceae bacterium | reverse complement strand
CCTTCAAACTGATCTAATTTAATTTTGTACAATACTATCCGATCTTCATTTTTTCTCTTACTTCTTCCATTGTAGCCTTTGCCGCAGTGCGTGCGCGTTCCTCGCCGTCAAATAATATTTGTTTTACTTCATCGGGTCGCGCTTCATAATATTGTCTTTTTTCTCTAATCGGTTCGATGAATTGAGAAATTTTTGCAGAACAAATCATCTTGCAATCAAAACAGCCGAGTGCGCCCGAACGACATCCAGCCTCAATTGTGGGCACTTCTGCCGAATTAAATTTTTTATGATACGAAAATACAAGACATATTTCAGGATGTCCCGGATCGCCTTTTCTTATTTTTTTTGGATCGGTTACAGCTTTTTTCATCCTTGCTTTTACTGTTTCCGGATCATCAGAAAGTAATATCGTGTTGCCGAGTGATTTACTCATTTTCGAGCTGCCGTCTAAACCGGCAAGCCTTGCAAAATTTGTTAGCAATGGTTCCGGTTCGGGGAATACATTACCGTATTGATTATTAAACTTCCGAGCAATCTCGCGGGATATTTCAATGTGCGGTACCTGATCTTCACCAACCGGCACAGCATTACCCTTGTAGAGTAAAATATCGGCAGTTTGTAAAACCGGATAACCAAGGTGCCCGTAAATAATGTTATCAATATTTAGATCTCTTGCTTGTTCCTTTACCGTTGGATTTCGTTCAAGTCTATTTACGGTAATCAACATCGAAAATATAAGATGCAGCTCGGTGTGCTCTTTTACCTTAGATTGCCGAAACATAGGACTTTTAACTGGGTCTAAACCGGCGGCAAGCCAATCTATCAGCATCTCTGTAGAGTTGAGATAAATATCATCAGTATTTAAACTTGTGGTTAAGACATGGTAATCGGCTATCAAATGAAAATTTTCATATTGCTCCTGGAGTTTAACCCAATTTTCTAACGCTCCAACGTAATGCCCGATGTGTAATTTACCGGTCGGTCGCATTCCGCTTAAAATTCTCTTTTTAGTCATTTTACTCAAATAGTTTATGAATTTTAACGAGGAAAGATAATAATTATGTGTTTAATAATCTTGTTATAAAAATGAAGGGATGATTATCTTTTAAGATTTATATCACTTATGATAAATATACATACGGTTTCCATTTTTCATCCAATTTTCCAACGACGTTTTTGATGAACATTATATGGCTCGGTTTGAACGGTTTAAATAACAAAGGCATATTAACGTCTTTCGGCATACCATCCCCTTTTCTATTGTTACAAACTGTGCATGCAGTAACCAAATTTTCCCAAGTGTCGGTTCCGCCGCGTGCACGGGGTATCACGTGATCAATGGTAAGAGGTAAATCGCTTCTTCCGCAATAAGCGCATTTATAGGCATCGCGCCGCAATATATTTTTACGGGTTAAAACAACTTTTTTGTAAGGAACATTTATATACCGGGAAAGGCGTATTATACTTGGCCAGGGGTAAGCGTTTGCAATAGTTCTTATACTTTTTCTATCGTCATTAAGTACCCGCTCAGCCTTTCCGAGGAAAATTAGAATGATTGCTTTTTTTATGTTACAAACGGTGAGGGGCTCATAGCTCTGGTTGAGAATGAGTACTTTGGCATTTAATTTTCCGTTTACCCGTTTCGATTGTTCGAAGACTTGCCTCCAAAGTTTTTGCGTGCTTGTATTATAAAATAAATTCTAAAAACTAATCTGAAAATTAAAAGTAAGATGCTAAAGCCAAGAATGTAAACGAACCATCCAACCGGGACCGATTTTGTCAGCATCAATATCAGAAATACAACAACAATTCCCATTGCTAAATAAGTTAACAATTCAAA
>JAIOIM010000379.1 GCA_019912505.1 Ignavibacteriaceae bacterium | reverse complement strand
CCGATAAAAGTTGTTCAGCAAGTCCGTTAAATTTATTCTCTAAGTCTTCTATTGTCATCGGTTCTCTAGGGTCGCCTTTCGGATACTCAAGGTATTCTGTAAATTCTTTCCCGTCTTTCGTTCTGACTACAACTTTTGACGGTTGTTTCGCCGGAAACATTTTTTCAAATTCTTCCGAAGCAACACCTTTTATTTTATCAATTACTTCCCAAATTCTCGGGTCTTTCAGTTTTTCATCAGAGAATGATGAAGTAGTAATTTTGTGATCGACTAACGCACAGGCAATACAGTAGGGGAGTGAATGATCGGCTGTTTCTCTCGACTCCGGACGGTATTTGTGGGGATCAAAAAGTATATCGCACGCGCGGGCAATTGTTGTAACAGTTACTTCTTCTATTTGGTCGTAACTAATATTGTTTTGAGTAACAGCTTTTAAAGTAGCACTGATGTGTGTGTGTGTTAGTGCTTCCGTTGGAAAAGCTTTCATCGAGCATTCGAGAATTTTAAAACTTTTGCCAAGATCGCCAATAAGTTTATTTAAATCCCATTTCCATTCACCAAGCCCTTCACGCCCTTGCATTGGTATCGGTTTTACACTTTGTTCTTTAACATCATATCCGAAGAAACAATCCATAAAACCTTCTTTCCCCTCAAACACGGCTTCCGTTCCGGTGTAACCCTTCTGCGCCATCAGTGCTGCAAAAACGCCCGCCTGCACTGCCATCGGGTCAACTGTATTTTTCATCATCGTAAGTTTGCCTGCTGTGGGGCAGCCTATTGTGTGATTATGACTTCCCGAAATGCCGATTGCGTTAACCATTTGGTCAACTGTTAAGCCTAAAATTTTACCGGCAACAATAGGCGACACAAATTGTGTTAATGTTGCATGATGCCATTTACGTTCGCGTACGCCGGGCACTGCAAACTCGCACAAACGCTGCTCGAACTCGTACGCAAGCACAATTGCAGTGATAACATCTTCCATCGAAGCATCAACCATTTCAGCCGCTGATAGAGCCGCCGGAATAATATCGGAAGGATGTGAAGGGTCTTCTTTCCAGTAAATGTCGTTAAAGTCGAGCGCGCGAATCATCAACGAGTTTACAAGCGTAGCGTTTACGCCCGGCATTTTATTACCAAAGCCAATTAATGTAGCTTCTTCTTTGCCGCCCATATCGGTATAAATATCTTTTAGAATATTTACATCTTTTGTATGATAACCTCCGTACGCGCATCCAACAGAATCATAGAGATAACGCTTTACTTCATGTACTACTTCTTTCGGTAAATCTGAATACTTC
>JAIOIM010000378.1 GCA_019912505.1 Ignavibacteriaceae bacterium | reverse complement strand
TATCAGCGCCGTGTTTTGTGCGTGTAAATATAAGAGCCGAAGCTATTGCAGGGTCTTTTAACAAATGTATTAAGAGAGCTTTTTTATCGGTCTTAGCAACAAAATAGACGCTCTGTTTTATAGCTTCAACTGTCGGCGACTCCGGTGTAACTTCAATTTTAACCGGATTTAATAATATTGTTTTTGCAAGTTTTACTATTTCGGGGGGCATAGTAGCAGAGAAAAAAAGCGACTGTCTTTTTGCAGGCAATTTTGCAATTATTTTTTTCACATCGTTAATAAAACCCATATCAAGCATTCTGTCTGCTTCATCGAGAACAAAATATCTTATACTCTGAAGGTTAATATAATTTTGGCTCATCAAATCGAGCAGCCTGCCGGGTGTAGCAATTAAAATATCAATACCCGCCCTTAATTTATCGGTCTGAGTTTTCTGCGGTACACCCCCAAAGATAACGGCATTTTTTAATCCGGTGTGTTTACCGTAAGCCGAAAAACTATCGCCGATTTGAATAGCAAGCTCGCGTGTTGGTGTTACAATTAAAGAGCGAATAATTCTTCTTTTATCTCCACCGTTTTTTTCATTAAAAAGCAACTGCAGAATGGGAACAGCAAACGCAGCAGTTTTGCCTGTGCCCGTCTGTGCACAGCCGAGTAGATCATTTTTATCTAATATTATTGGGATTGCCTGAGTTTGAATTGGAGTTGGAGTAGTATAACCTTCTTCTGAGAGCGCTTTTTTTATCGGGTTAATTAGATTGATATTTTCGAATGACATTAATTCAGATTTCCTTTAGAATCGATTTTATAAAAATTTTATTTTGTTCTGGATAAGGTGAGTTTATGAATGAATATCTTATAAAGAATTGCAAACAGGTATGTTACTTTAACAGTACAAATAATTTCAATGCAAAAATAAGGTAATTATTGCTCATCTCAAAAGGGGAGAAGGTTTATTCTGTTTTTGATTAGCGGGATACTTTACATAAACAGCGCATTACCTGCTTCAATCCATTTTCGGGCAAATGCTCAGTTAATAGAACATCTAAAGAAGTGGAAAGCAATTACATTTTATTGTGGAAGTATAGATGATTAATGAATTGATGAGCAAGGGTTGGTGGCAATTATTTTTGGCGTATCGAGTTTTTAAATTAAGTAAGAATTAATAGCCGGAATAAACCGTACCTAACATGTTGATTAAAAATATTCTTCTTCAAATAATTTTATTTTTGCAAACAGACTATCGCCTGCAGGTGCTGAAACTATGACAAATATTTCAGCCGGTTGGAATGACTTTTCAATTTCTCCCGGCTATTGAAATTAAAAAAATTAAAACATATATTAACAATGAAAATTAACCAAAGGAGTCTTTATGAAAGCTTTTTCTACATTTCTTTTTCTGTCCTTTTTGTTTTTTGTTTCTGCTAATTTAACAGCGCAACGTTCTCAAGATTTTACGCCTCCTGCATCCCCTGATTCTATCTTATATAATGTTGTGCCTTTGGATTACGCAAGCACGGCAGGACCGGGCACGTTTCTTAGTCCGCTTGCAAATTCCGCCAGGACGTATCTAATGCTCATACATGAAAACCAGCTTACAGCACTGGTTGGCAAAGAGTTGAAGGGTATTAGCTGGCGCATTCCGCCATCGGCAACAGCACACTGGCCTGCAGCGGAAGTTGTTTATACTGCATATGATATTTATTTAAGCGGCAGTGTAGACCCAAGTGCCAGAAGCCTTACTTTTGCTGATAATATAGTCGGCACTCAAACACAAGTTAGATCCGGCGCGCTTACAATCCCAATAGAATCTTATACTTTTGGTAAATCACCAAATGATTGGGGACCTCAAATAGATTTTAGTACCTCTTGGCTTTATTCAGGCGGGCATTTATTAATTGAGATTCGCACTTCCGGTTTTACAGGCACTTCAAGAAGTAACGACGCGATAACGACTGCAACTCCCGGTTATTTAACGCAATTCAGTTCATGCTGGGGATCCGGCTACACTGCTACATCGGGTTCACAAGGCAACTTTGCAATTGCACGCCTCAGCGGTGATGACCCGATACCGGTTGAACTTACCTCATTTACCGCTTCACAAAGCAATGGAAATGTTGAACTAAAATGGAGTACTGCAACCGAAACAAATAATTACGGCTTTGAAGTAGAAAGAAAAACTAACGATGCCGAATTTGCAAAAATTGCTTTTATCCAAGGAGCCGGTACAACAACCGAACTTAAAAATTATTCCTTTACGGATAATGAGTTGAAAAGTACAACTGTTACTTACAGATTAAAGCAAATCGACTATAATGGAAATTTTGAATACAGCAATGAAATAAATGTTGAACTGAATAATCAGTTTTCATTTTCACTCGACCAGAATTATCCTAATCCGTT
>JAIOIM010000044.1 GCA_019912505.1 Ignavibacteriaceae bacterium | reverse complement strand
ACCTTAACAAACCTGCCGAAATATAAAAATCTTGCAACATTTCTGCTTGCTTACTTTTTTTATATTGAGGGGGTAAACACAGTAATATTTTTTAGCGGTAATTATGCCCAAACAACTCTGGGTTTTTCCACGTCGGAGTTATTAATATTTTTTCTAACAGTTCAAACAACAGCCATCATCGGTTCTATAATTCTCGGGATTGTTGCCGATTCTATCGGGCAAAAAAGAACAATAATAATATCATTATTTATGTGGCTGCTAACAGTTGTAATTGCATATCTTGTTGTTGATAAAACGATGTTTTACGTTGTTGGACTTCTTGCAGGTGCGGCAATGGGTTCAAGCCAATCAACAAGCCGCAGTTTGATGACTAAGTTGACACCGACTGAAAAGAAAACTGAATTTTTTGGTTTTTATTCTTTTTTTGGAAAGAGTTCTGCTATTATTGGTCCGCTTGTTTTTGGTATGATTAGTTACAGTACGGGAAATCAGAGGCTTGCAATAATATCTATCGGGTTCTTCTTTATTGTAGGAATATTAATTTTAACAAAGGTTAAAGATCCTAAAATTGTTTTGGCTACAACATCTTCAGAATTATAAGAGTCAAATCATCCTGATATCCGCTGTATTCAGTAAAAAAAGCTAAAGATTTTAATATTTCTTCCTGAATTTGTTTCGCACTTTTTGCTGCATTTTTTGAAAGAAGATATTTCAAATTATTTTCGCCAAACTCAAAGTTAAATTTGTTCCTTGCTTCGGTAACGCCATCAGTGTATAACAAAATTACATCTCCCTGAGCCGGCTTTATTATTACCTCATCCAGAGATCTATCAAACAAACCGTTAGCGCCTATTCCAATACCCATGCCTTTAGGGATGTTTTCGTAACACGTATTATTTTCTTTTGAGTAATGAATTAAAGGCATGTGACCGGCACGCGAAAATATTAATGAGCCGTCCGGCTGAATGCAAATAATGCTTGATGTAAGGAATGAACCTTTTTGCAAAACTTTTTCAAGATGTTTGTTTAAGTCGATTAAAATTTCTTTTGGTGATTCTTTGCAGCCTACAATATTGTGCAGGATTGTATGAACCTGTACCATTTGAATAGCAGCACCCATTCCTTTACCGCTTATGTCGCCGATAACCAAAAGCGTTTTGTTTGACTCGGAGTTGTGGTTTATAAAATCGTAAAAGTCACCTCCCACAACATGCGCTGCTTCAGAAATGCAGCTAATCTCAAAATTCGGAACAACTGGCGGAGCCTTTGGCATTAAACTATTTTGAATTTCGCGTGCAACTGAAAGTTCATTTTTGGCTGTTATTTTGTCGGCTAATTCAAAAGCAATCAATAGGTTAAGCAATAGAAAAGCAAAGGCGGCATAACCCCAGCTTCCGCCAAAGTAGGCTAATATAAAAAACAGAAGAGCGGCTGAGTATAACAGTCTTCTGATTGGTGTAAGTTGAAAAAGAAATTCTTTAAATAAGTCTTTTAAAAAAGTTATTTTATCATGGACGGAATTTCCCCTCGTTACCGGTTGCCGCATCCGTTCTTTAAAAAAATCATAAAGTTGAGGTACATCTCTCTTAATCAGTTTTTCAATTTCTTTGTAGCTCATACCGCTTGAATAAAAATCATACACTTTCTTAAATGAATTAATCCCCGACATCAGCGTATTTCCCTGACATCTTTTAATTTTTCAGCCGCTTGTAAAAGCACGTCATCTTTTTTCGCAAAACAAGTTCTTATTATTTGATGTTTTGATGTTTTCATAAAAGGGGATATGGGAATAACAGCAACGCCAACTTTTTTTGTTAAGTACTCACTAAATTCCATATCGGTTATTTGGGTAATTCGGGAATAATCGAGCAGCTGAAAATATGTTCCTTCAGCAGGAGTGAAAATAAAGTTTGAGTTTTTTAATTCATTCAAAAACAAATCTCTTTTTTTCTGATAAAAACTGTTTAAGTATAAATAGTTTTCAGGGTTATTCAAATACTCCGCATAAGCATACTGAGCAGGAGTATTAACGGAAAACAGCATAAACTGATGAAGTTTTCTAAATTCATACATTAAACTTTCCGGGGCAACGCAATAGCCAACTTTCCATCCGGTTGCGTGGAATGTTTTTCCAAAAGAAGAAATAATAAAAGACTTCTTCGACAATTCTTCGGAAGTGCATAAACTAATATGTTTTTGTCCATCGAATACAATGTGTTCATAAACTTCATCGCTTATAACAAAGATATCTTTATCACGCAGTAGTTCTTCTAAAACTTTGATGTCCGTACGAGAAATTACACTGCCGGTCGGATTGTGTGGTGAATTAATTATTATAAGTTTTGTTTTAGATGATATCGCGTCCTTAACTTTATTCCAGTTGATATTATAATTGGGGAAATCAAGAGGTACGGAAATTGGTCTGCCGCCGCTGGCAATTACAGCGGGCGCGTAAGAGTCATAAGCAGGTTCGAGTAATATTGCTTCATCATTTTTTTTAATAAGTATAGTAATTGCAGTGTATAATGCTTGTGTTGCGCCTGCAGTAACTGTTATTTCTGTTTCAGGGTTATAATATTTGCCGTAAAGCATTTGCGTTTTTTTTGAAATGTTTTCCCGAAGCACCATCACCCCCGGATAAGGCGCATATTGATTAAATCCTTCTTTTTGGTACCGATGGAAAAGTTCTATTAATTCATCGGAACAATTAAAATCCGGGAAACCCTGCGATAAATTTATGGCGCGTGAGTCGTTTGCCATTTTAGACATCACAGCAAAAATACTAATGCCAATATCAGGTAACTTAGAGTCAATCATATTTTTTGTCTTTAAAATGTTGGTACAAATTAACAATTTTATATCGAATATTTAAATTAGTTTAATTTAATTTAGCTGATATTTTTTTTACTTTAGTGAGTGTGATATTAATAATGAACAAAAAGGAATTAATAGTGAAAAAGAACCTTTACTTTTTAGCCGCTTTCATTTTCGTATTTATTCTTTCATCGTGTAGTTCCGAGGAAAATAACCCGGTTCAGCCTCCTCCCAAAACATACGATGTTGAATACAAACTGAGCGGTTCGGTAAGTGAAATTAATCAAATAAATTATTTGGCTGCAAATGGTCAGCTTCTGCACGACAGCTTGGTTACGCCTTCGTGGAGTTATCAATGGACAAGCAAAGGCAAAGAGGGACAGCAAACTTCATTAGAAGCAGTACTCGTAAAGCAGAGCGGGAAATTATTGCTTGAAATTTTAGCAGACGGTAATCATTTAGTAAATGACTCGATAAGCGGGATACCAGGCGGTAGAATAATGATAACAAGAAGTATCACTTTGCCATATGAGTAATGAATATTTAATCAATGGCAAAAATCGCTTCATTAGGACGTTTTAAATTGTAGATACTTTTTAATTCATCAAGAGCAAAACGACTGCCCCTTTGAGCCGCATAGCGGTTATATTTTACGGCTTCTGCAATGTTTTTCTTTACGCCAAATCCGTTTTTGTAACAATAAGCTAAAGCAACTTGCGCCATTACAGAACCGTTCATGTCGCCTGCTCTTAATAGCGAAATAATATTTGGCGAAACCTTTGAGTAATCATTATCAAATATTTCAGAAGCAGCCAAACGAATTTTAGCCTCGGAACTGCCAAGTTTAACGGCGTTGTTCCAAATGGTTATTGCTTTATTCTTTTCAACGGGAACATATTTACCTGTGTAATAAGCTAATCCAAGTTCAACCATTGAGGGAATATGATTTTTGCCGGAAGCCTTTATCAGCAAATCAATAGCATCTTTCGCTGTAATACGTGTATCCAAACCGGTAATAAATAATCCGGCAAAAACATACATAGCCGATGGATTTCCTTTATCAACTTCGTTTTTCAACAAGGCTATAAAATATTTTGTTTGAACAAGATTCCATAATAAAAAAGGGGCTCTGTAGGAATCTACTCTTACGGCGCGTATATAATATTCTGCCGCCTTTACAAAATCTTTTTTTGTGTTGATTCCATTCTGGAACAACCATCCGAGCATTGTATAAACCTCCGGGCTGCCGCTTTGATTAAAATTTTTTATCGCATCAAATGATAATTGTTCAATTGATATACTGTCTTTTTTAGAAGGGGATAGTTTAAGCACTGTAATCAGGCTGTCGTTGCCAGTAAAAAAAAGATCGTTTAACAAATCTTGATTTTCAACAGGGCGCGATGTATCTCTTATCGCATCGAAATCAATAAACACTAACCCTGAAGATGAGCCAACAACCGATTCTTTTTTTTCAGTTTGTTTTTCTTCCTGCGGCTTGGTTGCGGAAGTTGTATCCACCTCTAAATTTTCGTCTTTTATTCTTTTGGTAAAATCTGCCAGACTGATTTTTGCTGGTTCATAGCCTGCATTTGCTGCATTTTTAAACCAACCATAGGCAACCGACAAATCTTTTTTTACAATCAAGTTTTCAAGATGGAGAAGTCCCACAACATGCTCAGCGGCAGGCATTCCGTTTTGTGCGGCGGATAAAAAATATTTATATGCCTCGAAAGGATTCCATTCAGCGCCCCAACCGTTTATTAAAAGAATAGCGTAATTAAACGATGCCGAAGCTAAACCTTTATCGGCTGCGCGTCTAATCCATTTTGCACCTTCAACTGTATCGGCTGCAAAACCATCTCCAAGGAGGTAACGCAAACCAAGTTCATGCTGTGCAATGGGGTCGCCCGTATTTGCTTCTTTAATGAGTGCAAACTGTTGACGAATTTTATAAGATGGATCCGGGAGATAAAAAATGGAGCGTGGACGATATCCACGATTTTCTTTAAAAGCCAAACTAATAGTCGTATCCTGTGCCGAAGCCGAAGAAAGAACGAGTAAAAGCAAAAGTAATAAGTAGATTAGTCTAATGTGCTTCATCAATTTTAAAAATTTGTTGCGTTTATTTAACCAATAAAAAATATATCTTCAAGCCAAATGATTTTAATGTGGTTCTATTTCTCTGTTAAAGAAGCATTTGAATTGTGTTCTTGATATTTGCAGGGATTTCAATTTTTTTCCCCGATAAAAAATCTTCCGCCAGCAGCGTAATCCACTCTTTAGAGGAATTTAACTTTTCAATTTGAATATATAACTTTCCGTTTTCCTCGCTTAAAGTATAACCAGCAATCTCAATAGCGGTTTGAGCATCCTCACCTTTCAACAGAAATATGGCACTAATGCTTTTTCCTTGGGAATCAATTTTTAGATTAATCATCTCTCCATACCTTTTCACTTTATTTCGAAGAAAAGCTTGGGCAGCTTTTTCCCCGACTTTGTCTTTTAGTGATTTTAAGAAGTTAAACATTAGTTCTTTCTGATGTAATACAAATGAGATTTGCGAAATATGAAATAAAAGTTATTTCAAAATAAAGCGACTTACTAATCGATCAAGATAAAAATATTAGTCTTCAATTTGTTTCCTATCGCTGTTCATCTTCTTTTTAAAGTAGATGTTTTGCAGAAATAAAACAAATAAATCGATTATTGTATTTGTTTTATAAAAAGCAAGAGCAAATTTATAAAATAAATTCCTTTTTATATTGTTTCGTAGTTGTTTTAAATTGCAACTTCTACACGGATACTCTATATTTGAAGGCAAAAAAAACTTCTATGTCCCCTAGAAACAAAGTTAAATTTATATTCGTAACCGGTGGGGTTGTGTCTTCGCTTGGTAAAGGTATTACCGCTTCATCGCTCGGGCTTCTTCTTAAACAGCGTGGTTTTAGAGTAACAATCCAAAAGTTTGATCCTTACATCAATGTAGACCCCGGTACAATGAGTCCATTTCAACACGGCGAGGTTTATGTTACCGATGACGGCGCAGAAACCGATCTTGACCTTGGACATTACGAGAGATTTCTCGATGTAAATATGACCCGTGCCAACAACACCACTACAGGGCAGGTTTACAACGAGGTGATTACAAAGGAAAGACGGGGCGACTATCTAGGCGCAACTGTGCAAGTAATTCCGCACATCACCGATGAGATAAAACACCGGATGACAAAATTGAGCGAACTTGGCGAGCATGACATCATCATTTCAGAAATTGGCGGAACAGTTGGCGATATTGAAAGCCTCCCGTTTATTGAGGCAATGCGGCAATTGATGCTCCAGTTCGGAAGAGCAAATACTATGAGTATCCATGTTACGCTCGTTCCATTCATTCGATCTGCAGGTGAAGTTAAAACGAAACCAACACAACACAGTGTTAAAAATTTACTGGAACTTGGTATTCAACCGGATGTTTTAATTTGTCGTTCTGAAAAAAAACTTGCAAAAGATATCCGCGATAAAATTGCACTTTTCTGCAATGTTAATTCAAAATCGGTTATTTCCGCTTACGACTGCTCTTCTATATATGAAGTTCCGCTTGTTCTGTTCAAAGAAAAATTTGACCAGATTGTTATGAAACGCTTACATCTTGCCGAACGAAAAATAAAACTTGACGATTGGGAATTGCTGATTTCGCATCTTAAAAATCCGAAAAAGGATGTTGAAATTGCAATATGCGGTAAATATATAGAATATATAGA
>JAIOIM010000377.1 GCA_019912505.1 Ignavibacteriaceae bacterium | reverse complement strand
ATTTTAAGGAGTCGTGCTGCTGCTTCTTATTTTGTTTCCCCGGAATTATCCAGCTTTCTTTTATTCCCAAATTTTTCAGCGACAACAAAAAACGTGAATTGATTTCATCGGCGTATAGTTGCGGTAACGGCTTATCTTCGTTTTTAAGAAAATAATCCGCAGCCAAATTGGCGGTTATAAATAAAACAGTCGCAGCAAATAAAACAGCTGCGACTTTAGCATGGGAAAAACCGAATTTCATTTTTTCTTTTTTGGGCTAATTATTTGTTTTTAAACTCTGGTTTTCTTTTTTCAAGAAAAGCTTTTGTGCCTTCTTTAAAATCTTCTGTGCCGCAGCAAAGCGCAAACATAGCCGCTTCGTACAACTGTCCTTCTTTCGAAGAAACTTCGTCTACAATGTTTACCGATTTAACTGCAAGCCTTACAGCCGGGACTGCTTTTGATGATATTTTATTTGCCATCTCAAGTGCTTTATCCATCAACTCATTTTGCGGGTAAACATGATTTACAAGCCCGATACGTAATGCTTCATTTGCATCTATCATATCGCCGGTTAATATTAATTCCATCGCTCTGCCGGAGTTTATTAATCGCGTTAGGCGTTGTGTACCTCCGTAACCGGGGATGATTCCAAGATTAACTTCGGGCTGTCCGAACTTTGCATTTTGTGAAGCGATACGGATATGACACGCAAGAGAAAGCTCGCAGCCTCCGCCGAGAGCAAAACCATTTACAGCGGCAATAACCGGTTTATCAAGATTTTCAATCAAGTTAAACACCTGCTGTCCCCGTTCTGAAAATTCTCTTCCGGCAATCATATCAAGTTGGTTAAGCTCGGAAATATCCGCGCCTGCTACGAATGCTTTTTCACCCGCGCCGGTTAGAATAACAACATAAATGTTTCCATCGTTTTTTAACATCGAAAAAACACTATATAATTCTTCCATCGTTAGCTTATTAAGCGCATTCAACTTATCCGGTCGGTTGATGGTGACAACGGCGGTTTTCGCTTTAAATTCAACAATTAAATTTTGATAATTCATAACACCTCTAAAAAATAATGTATAGCGGAAGTCTTACTTTCAAATCTAAAGAAACATATTGGTTCGTTTGGTAGTAATTGTATGAAGCAAGAATTTCCATCATAAACATTGAAATACCGGCACCGGCGCTTACCCCAAACTTTGCGTTATCCTCAATATAATTGCTTCGCAGCGCTGTTGGTTTAAATTCGTGGAGCTTTGAAAAAAAACAATACGATGCTGATAATTCAACTATCGGCATAAAGAGCACAATATTTTCCATCATCGGTTTGAAGTAATACCTTACTCCGGCATTTATAGGAATACTTGTTGTAGAATAGGTTGAATAATCTGTAGTTTGGTAAAAACTTTGTGAACCGGGATAGACTGAGTAACCTGCTTTTGCAAACAAAAACACCGGCAAAAATTCATTGTCAGTGTAGGATAATTCAAAATCAATACCGTACCCCATATCGGAGGACTTAGCGAAAGCGCTCATAGGCAGTCTTGGTCCGACGCCAAACGCAAAAAATAAGCCGCGCGCTCTGCTTTCCGACAGTCCGCCCGCAAGCAAATATTGTACAGATAATAAAAAAATTAAGACGAGTTTTTTAATCATTTAATTACAACTTTATTCCAAACTAAGATACGAAATTATCACTCTTCTTTAAAAGCGATGACTCTTTTTTCTTAACGAAGATTGAAAAAATAATATTGGTTGCCAGCACGATAAAAAAGAATGCCGGGATAATAAGTTCACCAACTTTTCCCCCCGTTGTAAAAAATCCTTCCCAGCTAATATATTTTGCGGCAAAGAGAATGTTAATGATTCTCTCCGAGTCCGAGCCGAATGAAAGAAATATCACCCATGGAATTAGGAACGAATACACGACAAAAAAATAGACATTGTTAAACTTGCAGAACACCAAACTTAGAGCAGAGATAAAAATAATAAAAGCAACCGGGTTTAGGTAGTTGAATGTTTTCAACTCTAAAGGAATAAACAAATAAAGGAATAGAAAAAAAAGGACAAAAAAACTCGAGTAAAACGACCTGCCCGTTTTTGATAAAAATAAGAATAACAGTATTAACTGAGGGATATTCCAAATCAAGTAAAGAGGTAAATCCACGATGGAAGAAAGACCAAACTCATAAAAATAGCGGGGATCGTTTAGCTCTACACCAGCAAATAAATATCCAGAAACAGCACCGATTACAAGGGGAATAAAAAGTAGAAAAGCAAAAATTGTTTTGTGCGAAAAAACAGTATGAAGGAATATATTTTTTAAAAACTCTTCATCAAGGCTTTTTATTATAAATAAAAACGGCACGGCTGCCGAAAGATGAAATCGAAAACCGATAAGAATTATATAATCCGGCAGGTTGAAATATCTTAATAATAAACCAGCAGCATTAACTGCTGATA
>JAIOIM010000376.1 GCA_019912505.1 Ignavibacteriaceae bacterium | reverse complement strand
CTTTGGAACAGACTGTTTTTGAAATAAAAAGGGGTAGAGCTAAATTCATTTAGCTTTAGCGTTGAAAACTTTATTTTTATAGCTATATGATAGAAATTAGTACAAAATCATTTGAAATAAAAACTACAGGCAATACCGGCTTAATCGATATTACCGGTGAAGTTGTACAATTGCTTTCCGGTTCCGATTTTAATGAAGGCAATGCCCTTATTTTTGTCCCCGGCGCAACCGCCGGAATAACAACAATAGAGTTTGAACCGGGGCTGCAAAAAGATTACCCGGCTTTTTTTGAAAAAATAATTCCGTCTGGTGTTAACTATCATCATAACGATACATGGCACGATGGCAACGGGCATTCGCATATCCGCGCTTCGCTACAGGGAGCATCGCTTACGGTACCTTTTACAAAAGGCAGCCTTTTACTTGGAACATGGCAGCAAATTATTTTAATTGACTTTGACACACACCCGCGTGTAAGAAATATAGTTGTCCAGTTTACCGGCATTAAAAAAAATTTATGAGCAAAAAACTATTAATATTATTTCTGTTTTTCCCTTTAGCCGTTCTTCTGTCGTGGGGTGATGATGGACATTTAATAATTGCCCGGTATACTTTACAAAACCTGCCTGTCGAAATTGAATATTTTAAACAGTGGGAAAACTATATAGTCAAACATTCAATTGACGCCGATATAAGAAAATTTAAAGCTTTAACCGAAAAACCTGAGCATTATATAGATATTGATTTTTATCCTGAATTCAACACTGGCAAAATGATAACCGATAAAAATAAACTTATTGAAAAATATGGCGACAGCACAGTAACGGCGCATGGTTTGCTCCCCTGGATAACTTTAGAGAACTACAATAACCTGGTAACTGCATTAAAAGAAAAAAACAGAGATAAAGTTTTAATATTTGCCGCCGACCTTTCCCATTATGTAGCCGATGGTCATCAACCGATGCACACTACTCTAAATTTCGATGGACAATTAACAGGACAAATAGGAATTCACTCCCGTTTTGAAGTTGATTTAGTTAACCTGCATGAAGATGAAATTATCAGTTCCCTTTATTCAGGCTCCGGCGGCTATGTTGTGGCAGCCCTTCCTTTTATATTTAATTACATTACAGAATCAAATTCTTATTTACCTCTTATTTTTGCTGCCGATAATTATGCTTTTGAATATGCCGGAAGCAGAGTAACCGATGATTACAATAAATTATTCTGGTTCAAAACAAAATACCTAATAACAAATAGAATGAGTGCCGCATCAAAAGCATTGGCTTCGCTTTATTACAGCGCATGGGTTGATGCTGGCAAACCAAACTTAAAAGAAATTAATTAACTAAAAATTATTAAGACATAAAATGAAAATAAAATATTTACTCCCTCTCCTTTTTTTATTCGCACAGTTTTCATACGCACAGGTAATAACCTGGGTACCCGATTTTCCCACAGAAAGCGATTCGATTACTATTGTATTTGACGCGACACAGGGAAACGGCGGGCTTGCAAATTATACTGGCGATGTTTACGCACACACCGGCGTTATTACAAACTTAAGTACAAGCAACAGCGACTGGAAACATGTAAAAACAGGCTGGGGTGTTAACACTCCCGAAACAAAATTAACCCGCATCGGAACAAATTTGTACGAGTTAAAAATAAAGCCTTCGGTAAAAAGTTTTTACGGAGTGCCGCAAAACGAACAGGTATTACAAGTGGCATTTGTTTTCCGGAGCGGCGTACAGGTAGGCGGCTCATGGCTTGAAGGAAAAACAGAAAGCGGCGGCGATATATTTCTTCCATTATCGGTAGCCGGGTTAAACGTGGCAATAACCACACCTGCCGAGCGTCCAGTCATCAAACATTTAAATGATACTATTTCAGTAAACGTAGTTTCTGCTAACTCAGTATCACTCCAATTATACGTTGGCGGAAGCCTCGCATCACAAACCGCAACCAACTCAATCGAATATTCAATCATCGCAAGTGAAGCAGGTAAAAAATGGGTTAAGGCTGTTGCAACAGGCAGCGGCGGCGCTACCGTTGCCGATTCATTTTATTACGTTGTTAACGCGCCGATAGCTATACAAGCCCTGCCGCAAGGTTACGGAGATGGTATTAACTACAAATCGGCTACACAGGTTGTGCTTTCTCTTTACGCCCCCGAAAAAGAATACGTTTATGTTATTGGCGATTTTACAAATTGGGAAGTTGACCCCGCCTACATGATGAAACGTACACCCGACCAATTAAGATACTGGTTTGAGATTAACAGCCTCTCACCAGGAACGGAATACCGCTTTCAATATTTTGTAGATGGCGATATCCGTATTGCCGATCCTTATTCCGAAAAAATTCTCGACCCGTGGAATGACCAATACATCAGCAGCCTTACTTACCCGAATCTTATGAGTTATCCGGCTGGTAAAACTTCGCAGATTGTTTCGGTTCTACAAACCGGGCAGGCACCTTATAACTGGCAGGTTACAAATTTTCAAAAACCCGATAAAACAAACTTAATTGTATACGAACTTTTAATTAGAGATTTTGTTGCAACACACGATTACAAAACATTAAAAGATACACTCGGTTACTTAAAACGCCTCGGCATAAACGCAATAGAACTTATGCCCATAATGGAGTTTGAAGGAAATGAAAGCTGGGGCTACAACCCTATGTTCCACCTTGCACCCGATAAATATTACGGACCCAAAAACGATTTGAAAAAATTTATTGATGAATGCCACGCACAGGGTATTGCGGTTATTCTCGATATGGTATTGAACCACGCATTCGGCAACTCGCCGCTTGTGCGTTTATACTTTGACGCTGCTGCAGGCAAACCGGCGTTAAACAGTCCATGGTTTAACCGCGATGCGAAACACGATTACAACGTAGGCTACGACTTTAACCACGAGAGCGCGGCAACACAATATTTTGTCGACCGTGTTAATGAGTTTTGGCTAAATGAATATAAGTTTGACGGCTTCCGGTTTGATCTTTCAAAAGGTTTTACACAACGCAATAGCTTAGGCAATGTTGGTTATTGGGGACAGTATGATCAGTCGAGAATAAATTTACTTGAAAGAATGGCAAACAAAATTTGGGATGTTGATTCATCTGCTTACGTAATACTCGAACACTTTGCTGATAACAGCGAGGAAACTGTTCTTGCAAACTACGGTATGATGTTGTGGGGTAATATGAACTACAACTACAACGAAGCTTCTATGGGCTACAACAGCAACTCAAACATAAGCTGGGGTTCCTACCAAGCACGCGGCTGGCAGAGTCCGAACCTTGTTACATATATGGAAAGTCATGATGAAGAAAGACTGATGTATAAAAATTTACTGTACGGCAACGGAAGCGGAAGCTATAATATAAAAGAACTGCCGGTTGGGTTAAACCGTATTAAATTAGCTTCGGCGTTTTTTTATACAATACCGGGTCCTAAAATGCTCTGGCAATTTGGCGAACTTGGTTACGATGTATCGATAGACGACCCGTGCCGCGTATGCAACAAACCAATAAAATGGGAATATTACAGTCAGGTAAACCGCCGCAATCTTTATAAAACAATAGCGGCTTTAACAATATTAAAGCACGATTACCCAGCGTTTGCAACAACAAACTACGCGCTTGATGTTGCCGGCGCGGTAAAAAGAATAAACTTATATCACGCATCAATGGATGTTTCTGTAATCGGTAATTTTGATGTAGTTGCAAAAACAGCTAATCCTAATTTTTCACACACAGGCTGGTGGTACAACTACTTTAGCGGCGACAGCATAAACGTCTCCAACACAACCGACCCAATTTCTCTTAACGCCGGCGAGTTTCACATCTACACAACCGTAAAACTCCCTGCGCCCGAACCGGGAATTTTACTTGATGTGGAAAACAACAATTACACAAACGTTACTGTTACGGATTATAACCTCGCACAAAATTATCCTAACCCGTTTAACCCTGTAACGAAAATTAGATATACAATTCCGCAGGAGGTCAATAGTCAATGGTCAATGGTCAAT
>JAIOIM010000375.1 GCA_019912505.1 Ignavibacteriaceae bacterium | reverse complement strand
GATACTAATTGGGCGGTAGTTTGCGCAATCCCATTCCCTTATTAAGCGTCCGGCTATTGTTTATACTCTTGTATCTGCCTTCCTTGCTTGCCTTTATTCGTTGGGTGATTTCTAAAACGTTGCTCCATTAACAATTTCTTCATCACATGAGTATATTTTTGTCGTAGTTCATTGCCCTCCTTCTCTGCAATGGCTGTACACCTTTTTATAATATTGCGATGTAAGTTGTTATCAGTTGGATAGGTAGTCGATCCTTAAAAAGGCAAAAAGTTAGAAAATGATTTTTGAAAAACAGCAAAAGCTTACGAAACAGGCAGCTTTAAAATGATGATAATGACAACCTCTTTTTTTATCTATTCCTCAATTAAAATTTTAAGGAGGAGGATTTAGAAGCGAGGAGATTAGTGCAGCTAAATTCTATAAATAATCATTTTGCAGCCGGCTGATAAATTGAAAAGCGGATGTAATAAACATCCGCTTTTCAAAAAAACTTACCGTGTTCCTAACTCAATATTAAATTTCATTTCTTTTTCGTCTCTTACTATCACTACATCTACTTTATCACCCGGCACATAGTCACCAATGGCGTAGGTAAAGTCGTATATGTTTGAGATTTTTTTTTCTCCAAATTTGACGATAATATCGCCTGCAAGTATTCCGGCTTTTGCAGCCGGGCTCCCATCCGTAACGCCGCTTAACTTATAACCATCTACATCGCCAGCAAAATCGGGGATAGTTCCAACCCATACTTTTGTGCCTGTCATTTGACCGGTGTCTTTTCTTTCAACAACAAGATAATCCGGTTTGGAATTATCAGTTACAATTTTATTGGCGACATCAAAAATATATTTTAACACAGTCTCTTCACCAACGGAGTTAATTTTATCAGCATCATCAGAGGGTTTGTGATAATCGGAATGAGTGCCGGTAAAGAAGAATAGTACCGGTATTTCTTTTCCATAAAATGATGAGTGATCACTTGGTCCGTAACCTTCATCATTAAAAGTTAAAGATAAGCCGTAGGAGTTTTTTTCATTTAAAAGATTTTTGAAGTTGCTGGATGTTCCGGTGCCGTATATTATCAATTCATTTTTAGCATTCAATCTTCCTATCATATCGAGGTTGATCATTGTTATCATTTGTTTTGCTTCTACCGGGGGATGATTGGCAAAATAATTTGAACCAAGCAGCCCGAGTTCTTCACCCGAAAAGCATGCAAACAACATGCTTCTTTTTAAATTATCTTTTTCTGAAGAAAATTTTTCTGCGAGTTCAAGTACACCTGTTGTACCAGATGCATTATCATCCGCTCCGTTGTGAATCATCGGCACATCACCCATATAAAGCGAACCGGTTTCTCCCATACCAAGATGATCGAAATGTCCGCCAACTACAACATATTCATTTTTTAATTCAGCATCATTACCTTCAAGGATACCTGCCACGTTCCAAGATATTTTTTCAGTTTCTTTTATGCCTGTTACAATTTTAGCATTTACATTTTCAAATTCAAACGAAGCCGGTTTTTTATCATCAATCATTTTCTTTTGATAATCGGCAAACGAAAGTTTATTAGCATCAAAAAGTTCATCAACAAAACTTCTTTTTACCTGCACTACAGGAAAACCTTCAACTGCTGATGCACGGTCGTAGGTAAAATCTAATAGTTTATCATTTTCATTTTCGGGCAGATAACCATTGACGAAAATGATACCGGCGGCTCCTTTATCACGCGCTACTGTAGCCTTATAACGGAGGGAAGAATATTCATCAAATTTTGAGTGAGGAACATTATACTCCGGCTGCGAGCGCATAACAAGAACAATTTTATCTGTAACATCTATTCCGGCGTAATCATCATACTCAAGTTTTTGGGCTGATATACCATAGCCTGCGAAAACAAGTTGCGCTTTAACATCACCACTTCCGGAGAATGGGGCAGGGGTAAACTCTTCTTTTAATTTTGGGGATGATTCATTACCTGAAATATAAAAGCTAAGTTCGTTTTTACCCGTCATCTCAATACCGGCAATAAACGGATATTCTTGAATATAACTATCACCAAAAGCAGGTTTTAAACCATGCCGCTCGAATTCACTTTTAATATATTCAGCAGCTGTGTAAGCTTCTTCACTGCCTGTAAATCTTCCCTTCATCTCATCGGACGCCAAATAATTAATATGGTCTTGTATTTCGGCGGCAGTTATTTCAGGAATATCAGCATTTTGAGCAAACAGAACCGGAGCTAAAAACGGAAGTGCGGCAAAACAAAAAATTAAAAACATCTTTTTCATAACTATACTCTTCTTATTGTTTAAAAAATTAATCTTTCCATTCGGCAATAAACACATTAGTATCACCATCTTTTTTATTAGCACGGTTGGAACAAAAAACTAAATATTT
>JAIOIM010000374.1 GCA_019912505.1 Ignavibacteriaceae bacterium | reverse complement strand
CATTACTTTAGTTATGGGTTAATGAAAAAAAATCTTATTTTAATAACAGTTCCTAAAGTTTTTTTTCCAACAAAAAAAGCCGTTAACTTGAGTCGGCACAAAAAATTTAATAATAAATAGATCTTCTTAGAGGATGGAATTCTGAGTTGCATTAAATGATTATGTAATCTTTAACGAATTCGGCTAAATAAATTAGAAGTGAGTTAGTAAGTCAACTTACGCAGCATAAAATTTCTAATTTCCTCGCCCTTTAAAGGTTTCTGTTTGGCATTTTTTTTATATACCACTTTTATAATTAAAAACCATGGCTTTCACACAGCCTCTAAATATCGGAGCTATTTAAATAAATATCTTGCGTAAGGTAACTTAGTAAGTAAAATATTTTACAAAACTGTTGACAAATTAAAATATAATGCTGAAATTGTATTCAGAGTTTTTTATCTGATATTGAACACAATGTTTCGATTATTCAATTAACCTAATCAAAGAAAAGTCTATGATTAAAAAATACTTTTTAATTAGTTTTAATGTTTTCTCAATCTTTTTTACTTCGCTTAACGCGCAGGATTTGGGTGCAAAACTATTTACTAAAACCTGCACAGCTTGCCACACCGTAGGCGGGGGAAGGTTAGTCGGTCCTGATCTTTCCAACATACAAAACAAACAAACCGAAGAGTGGATAATTAAATTTGTCCAATCCTCTCAAACGGTTATTAATTCTGGCGATTCTGCTGCGGTAGCTATTTTTAATGAGTACAATAAAACAATAATGCCGGACCAGCCGCTTAAACCAAACGAGATTAAAGAAATAATAAAATACATTGCGGCAAATAGTCCTGACTCAACTCAACCAAACAAAAAAACTCCTAACCAAATTTTCAATGTCGCTATGGTAACTGATTTGGATATCGAAAGAGGCAGGATGATTTTTGAGGGCACAACCAAACTTACAAACAATGGTCCGCCTTGCATTACTTGTCATAATGTAGATGACCCGGGTATAATTGGTGGCGGAAGTTTAGCAATAGACCTTACAACGTCTTTTACCCGATTAACCGCCGCCGGTGTTGATGGTATAATTAGAAATCCTCCATTTCCGGCAATGATAAATAGTTTTGAAAAGGCGCCATTAACCGATCAGGAGGTTCAGGATTTACTTGCATTTTTAAATTATACAAATGGCAGAGGTACTATTCAATCATCGATACTGCAATCGAATTTTATTTTAATTATCGGAGTATTTGTCGGTTTGAACTTTGTTCTCGCCATTTTCCTTTTTATGTGGCATGGCGTTAAAAAGTATAGTGTAAATAATAACCGCTGATCTCCCAAAAACTAACTAATGAGAAATTAATATGAGCTGGATAAAAGACATCATTTCCCCCGACATCAGAAAATGGGAAGAATTTTATAGAAACAGATTTCAGCACGATCGTGTTGTTAGAAGCACCCATGGTGTTAATTGCACCGGCGGCTGTTCCTGGCAGATACACGTTAAAGATGGAATTGTTGTTTGGGAAACTCAACAGTTGGATTACCCACTGTTAGAAGATACACTTCCTCCTTACGAGCCGAGAGGGTGTCAAAGAGGAATTTCATTCTCGTGGTATTTATATAGCCCGCTTCGCATTAAATATCCATTAATAAGAGGCGCGCTTGTAGATGCCTACAGAGAAGAAAAACAAAAAACCGGCGATCCGCTAACTGCCTGGGAAAATCTTCAAAATAATCCTAAACTAAGAAAGAGCTATCAGCAAGCAAGAGGTAAAGGCGGGTTTAGAAGAGCATCATGGGATGAAGTAAACGAAATTATTGCAGCAGCAAATATTTATACTGCAAAAAAATACGGACCCGATAGAGTTACCGGATTCTCGCCAATTCCTGCTATGTCTATGCTCAGTTATGCTGCCGGAAGCAGGTTTCTTCAATTGTTTGGCGGAGTTAATCTTAGTTTTTACGATTGGTATTGCGATCTTCCGAATGCATTTCCCGAGGTTTGGGGCGAGCAGACTGATGTGTGTGAAAGCGCTGATTGGTTTAACTCAAAAATGGTTGCCGTGATGGGCGCAAACTTAAATATGACTCGAACACCTGATGTTCACTTCTTTGCTGAGTCTCGTCATAATGGTACTAAATCTATTGTCTTTTCTCCTGATTTTAGTCAGGTTGCAAAATATGCCGATCAATGGGTGCCGCTGCACGCAGGAAGTGACGGCGCATTTTGGATGGCTGTTACACATGTTATTCTTAAGGAGTTTCATTACAACACTAAAACTCCATATTTTATTGAATATGCGAAAAGATATACTGACTCACCTCATCTTGTTGAACTTGTTATTGAAAATGGTAATTACAAACCAGGACAACTTGTTCGTGCTAATAAAATATCTGATTACAAAGATATCCCCAACGGCGATTGGAAATTTTTAAACATCGATTCACAAACGGGCAAATTTGTTGTACCTAAAGGCAGTGTTGGTCACAGATGGGATAAGAAGCAAGGTGATTGGAATCTTAAATATGAAAACTCAACTGACGATTCGACGTTTGATCCATTATTAAGTCTTATAGACAACTCGGATGAAATACTTCAGGTTGAATTTGTAGAGTTCGGTTTGAATATGAAGAAGCTGCGCGGAGTTCCGGTAAAGTTAATTGAAACTGTTGATGGAAAGAAGATTGCCGTTACCACTGTTTATGATCTTACAATGGCACAGTATGGAGTTGATAGAAATTTAGGCGGTGAATATCCAAAAGATTTTTCTGATAAAGATTCATCCTACACTCCGGCATGGCAGGAAATTTTTACTGGTGTTGATTCAAAAACAGTTGTTAGTTTTGCTCGTGAATGGGCTAATACAGCACTAATGACTGAAGGAAAGTGCATGATAATTATAGGCGCCGGAGTTAATCATTGGTTTCATAATAATCTTATGTACCGCGCCGGAATTATGGCATTATTGATGTGTGGGTGTGTTGGAAAAAACGGCGGCGGCTTAAATCATTACGTTGGTCAAGAAAAATTAGCTCCAGTTGATTCCTGGGCTACAATTGCATTTGCTAGAGATTGGGTTGATGCATCTCGCCTTCAGCAAGCACCTATCTGGCATTACATAAACACTTGCCAGTACAGATATGATGGACGTACATCAAAATACAATACCGCGCCAAAAAACGAACTAACACAAAAACATACGGCAGATTTAATTTTCAAATCTGTCCGAATGGGCTGGATGCCTTTCTATCCGCAGTTTAACAAAAACACACTTGAGCTTACTAAAGAAGCTAATGCTGATGACCCCGATGAAATAAAAAAGAGTGTTTTAGAAAAACTCAAATCAAAAGAATTAGAATATTCTGTTGCTGACCCCGATGCAGAAATTAATTTCCCGCGGGTTTGGTATATCTGGCGCGGCAATGCAATAGCGGGAAGTATGAAAGGGCACGAGTTTGCACTTAAACATTATCTTGGAACGCATCATAATTCAATTGCTAAAGACAGCGATGAAAAAACCGAAGAAATTAACTGGCACGACATAGCACCCGTTGGAAAGATGGATCTGGTAGTTGACTTAAATTTTAGAATGGATTCATCAGCACTTTATTCCGATATCGTTTTGCCTGCCGCTTCTTGGTATGAAAAAGATGATTTAAACAGCACAGATATGCATTCATTTATTCATCCGTTATCAGCAGCAATTGCTCCTGTGTGGGAAGCAAAAACCGATTGGGAAATTTTTAGAAACATTGCACTTGTAACAAGCCAGTTAGCTAAAAAACATTTTAATAAGCCTCAGCTTGATGTTGTTACAGTTCCGCTTTCACATGATTCACCCGATGAAATTACACAACCCACAATTAAGGATTGGTACTTAGGCGAATGCGAAGCAATCCCCGGCAAAACAACTCATAAATTTGTACTGGTTGAAAGAGATTATACAAAAATATATGATAAATTTATTTCGCTTGGACCAAATATAAAAACAAAAGGACTTGGCGCGCACGGCAATCATTATAATTGTGAAGACTTTTATGATGATATGATTGATTCAAATTATTTTCCGGTAGAAAAGTTCGATGATATAAAATATCCTTCGCTTAAAGAAGATGTTTCCGCTGCTAATGCCGTACTATATCTTTCTTCTCTTACAAATGGCGAATTGACTCATAGAGCATATAAATATATGGAAACTAAAACAGGATTAGCCCTTGCTGATCTTGGTGAAGGCAGCAGAGATGTAAGAATCAACTTCAAAGATTTACAAGCCCAGCCGCGCAGATATAACACCTCACCGGTTTGGTCTGGTTTGATGAATAACGGCAGGGCATACTCTGCATACACATATAATGTTGAAAGATTGGTACCCTGGAGAACTCTTACCGGAAGACAGCATATTTATATGGATCACGAAATGTATATAGCATACGGTGAACATCTTCCAACATTTAAACCTTCACCTAAACCAGAAGCGTATGGTGATTTAAAGGAAACTTTGAAAGATGGAAATGCAAAAGTTTTAAGTTGTTTAACGCCGCACGGTAAATGGCATATTCATTCAACGTATATGGACAATTTAAGAATGCTAACTCTCGGAAGAGGGATGGAGCCTTGTTGGTTAAGTGAAGCGGATGCAGAAGAACTTTCGATTAAAGATAACGATTGGGTGGAGGTTTATAACGATAATGGAGTTTACTGTACACGCGCAGTTGTAAGCACTCGAATTCCAAAAGGTGTTTGCATTGTTTACCACACTGTTGAAAGAACAATATCCATTCCCAAATCTCAGGTTAGGGGAAACAGAAGAGCAGGCATGAATAATAGTATTACAAGAATACATCTAAAGCCGAACTTACTCGCTGGCGGTTATGGGCAATTTACATTTCATTTTAATTATTGGGGACCGAGCGCTCCTAACAGAGATACGCACGTTGTTGTAAAAAAGATGACCAAAGTAGTGTTTTGATTTATGATTTATGATTTATGATTTGTAATAATGAATAAAGAAGAATTAAAGAGGCGAACCAAAAGATTTTGCAGGCATTGCACTATCAAGAGTAGTGTTCTAAAAATCATTTACGCGGGAGATGTATTATGAAAAAGAAGATTATTAAATACTCATTAATCGGATTAGCAATTATTTTTGTCATCATCCAGTTTATACCGGTTGATAGAAGCAATCCACCTATTACCGGCGAAATAAACGCACCGCCCGAAGTGAAAGAGATATTACAAAGGTCATGCTATGACTGCCATTCCAATCAAACCGATTGGCACTTTTACAGCTATGTAGCGCCGGTATCGTGGTTAGTTGCAAAAGATGTTCGTGAAGGACGTGAAGAGCTTAATTTTTCGGAATGGAATAAATATGATGCCAAAAAAAGGAATAAAAAATATAAAGAGACTTACGAAGAAATTGAAGAAGGCGAAATGCCAATGAAGATTTACCTCATCACTCATCCAGGTGCTGGGCTAAATGAAAATGAAAAACAGATAATTAAAAACTGGACGGATAGTCTATTAATACAGACACATGAAGATAGTTCTGATTTATGATCCGTTATCCGTTAGCTAACGGAAACGGAATGATTTATGAATTATTATTTTGATAGGTTGTGTTCTGTTTCAGTATACGCGGCTATGGTTTAATGGAATTTTTAAGAAGTACATATTTAACTAAATGAGAGTCAAATTATGAAAATATTTTTAAGAATTATCGGTGTAGTTGCGATACTTATTGTAAGTGTCATAATTTTTATTTTGATAACTTGGGATAATAAGATTGATGCCCCATATCCTGATGTTAAAAGCAGCAGCGATTCTGTGGTGATTGCCCGTGGAAAATATCTTGTTTTCGGACCAGCTCATTGCGCTACCTGCCATGTTCCGATGGACAAAATAATGGAGGTTGAAAACGGTTTGCAAATGCCTCTAAGCGGCGGCTGGGAAATTGATATTCCGCCAGGCGTATTCAGAGCAACTAATCTTACTCCCGATTTGAAAACCGGGATTGGCAAATTGACCGATGGTGAAATTGCCAGAACTTTAAGATATTCGGTAGGCAGCGATGGAAGATATATCGCACCTTTCATGCCGTTTCAAGATCTAACCGATGAAGATTTGGTTGCCATCATTTCATATTTACGGTCACAAGAACCTGTTGAACATGAGATGAAAAAATCAGAAATCAGTTTTCTTGGCAAAGCATTAATAACTTTTGGCATATTAAAACCGGAAGTTCCTAAAAATACGCCCCTAAAATCAATAGAGCGGGACTCGACAGTGCAATACGGAGGCTATCTTGCAAACTACGTTGCTGAATGTATGGGTTGCCATACAGAAAGAGATTTAAAAACAACAGAATTTATTGGACCTCCATTTGCCGGAGGATTTGAATTTGAGCCTAACGAACAATCGGAAGGCTATGGCTTTGTTTCTCCCAATCTAACTCCTGATCCTGAAACCGGAGTTATTTATTCGTGGGATGAGGATAGATTTATCAACCGGTTTCACTCTGGAAGTCTTGTAAAAGGATCTCCTATGCCGTGGGGAGCCTTCTCAAGAATTAATGATTTGGAATTGAAAGCAATATACAAATACCTTCGTTCGCTGAAACCTGTTTCCAGGAAAATAGAAAAAACGGTTTATTTAGAAAAAGAAAAATTACCTGAATAATAAGAATTGTAGCAATAAAAAAAAATTAAAAATCTTTTAACGAGAAATACGATACGGAAAAATTATGAACATACGCTCACAAATTGCAATGTTGTTTCACCTTGACAAGTGCATCGGCTGCCACACTTGTTCAATCGCTTGTAAAAATATTTGGACTGACAGAAAAGGCGCCGAATATATGTGGTGGAACAATGTTGAAACAAAACCCGGTACAGGTTATCCATCTAAGTGGGAAGACCAGGAAATTTATAAAGGCGGATGGAAGTCGAACGGCAATGGAGAAATTTCTTTAAAAGGTTCAGGCAAATATAAAGGTTTGCTTAATATTTTTCATAACCCTCACCTGCCGCTGTTAGAAGACTATTATGAACCATGGACTTATAAATATCTCGATCTTATCGAATCACCACAGGGTGATGACCAGCCGACAGCGCGTCCGGTTTCATTAGTTACAGGCAAACCAATAGATATTAAAGGAGGTCCAAATTGGGATGATGATTTGAGCGGAACGCCGGAATATGCACGCCGCGATCCGAACTTCCATAATCTTACTCCTTCTGAAAAAGAAGCAATATTTCAGCTTGAAAAAATGGCGATGTTTTATCTTCCGAGAATTTGTAATCACTGTCTTAACCCTGCCTGTGTTGCTTCATGTCCTTCAGGCGCAATATACAAACGTGGTGAAGACGGTGTTGTTCTAATCAATCAACAGGTTTGCCGCGCTTGGAGAATGTGCGTAACCGCCTGTCCATATAAAAAATCATATTACAATTGGAATACGGGCAAATCAGAAAAATGTATTTTGTGTTATCCTCGTTTGGAAGCCGGCTTTGCGCCTGCTTGTATGCATTCCTGCGTTGGAAGAATCCGCTACCTTGGTGTTCTTTTATACGATGCTGATAAAATTAAAG